>JAQVQF010000047.1 GCA_028701715.1 Eubacteriales bacterium
TATAAATTCAGTCGCCCTTGATTTGAACAGGTCGATGGTCAGGAAGGTTATGCCCCTTGCGTACATTTCGCTCACAACCTGAAGACAGGTATAGACATCGTCGTCCTTCTGGGTTGTGGTTTCCTGTTTTTTCAGATCCTCCATGTATTTTTTTATTTCGCCTTTGGACTTCATCACAAGGCTGTAATCGATCCCGTCGGGACGGGCGGTGAAATATGTGGCGTAAAATTCCACGGGATAATATACCTTAAACCATGCCAGCCTCAGCGCGGATATGACATAAGCCGCGGCGTGCGCTTTGGGAAACATGTATTTTATCTTGCGGCAGGAGGCTATGTACCAGTCGGGGACGTCATGAGCGAGCATTTCAGCCTCAAAGCTTTCGCTTACGCCGAAGCCCTTTCTGACCGATTCCATTATTTTAAACGCGGAAGATGTGTCAAGCCCTTTCTGTAAAAGATAAAGCATTATCGAATCGCGCGTCCCGATAATGGTGTCGATGGTGCAGATTCCGCTTTTTATCAATTCCTCTCCGTTGCCAAGCCATATACCCGTGCCGTGGGACAGACCGGAAATTTGAAGCAGATCGGAAAAGCATCTGGGCTTTGCCGCGACCATCATACCCCTGACATAAGGCGTTCCCATTTCGGGGAGAGCAAGGGTACCGGTTTCGCAGTCTATATCCTCCGACGTAAGCCCGAGAGCCGCCGGGGAGGTGAACAGGGACATGACCTTTTTATCGTTCATGGGTACGGTTCTGACATCGATTCCCGTATAATCACCGATAACCTTATACATAGTCGGCACATCGTGACCGAGCATATCCAGCTTCAATATGGTCTCGTGGAGATATTCAAACGCGAAATGCGTGGTAATGACGTCGCTCGATTCCTTATCGGCGGGATGCTGAACGGGAGTAAAATCGTAAACATCATATTGCTTAGGAATGACGATGATTCCTCCCGGATGCTGCCCGGTGGTGCGCTTTACCCCGACACAGCCGTTGGTAAGACGGTTTATTTCGGCCTTGGAAAGCGGGATTTGCTTATCGTCGAGATATTTTCTGACATATCCGTAGGCGGTTTTGGAAGCTATGGTGCCCACCGTTCCCGCTCTGAAAATGTTTTCCTTGCCGAAGAGCACTTCGGTGTATTTATGCGCGTCGGACTGCACGTTGCCGGAAAAATTCAAATCAATATCCGGGTCCTTGTCGCCCTTGAAGCCCAGGAAGGTCTCAAACGGTATGTCGTGACCGTCGCATATCATGGCATTTCCGCAGACAGGGCAGCTTTTGTCCGGCATATCGAAGCCGCTGCCGACGCTGCCGTCGGCGAAGAATTCGCTGTGTCTGCATTTCGGACAGCGGTAGTGAGGCGGAAGAGGGTTTACTTCCGAAATATCGGCAAGATTGGCGATAAGGGAAGAGCCTACAGAGCCTCTCGAGCCGACAAGATATCCCTTGCTTTCGGAATTCAGGACAAGCTTTCGCGCTATTATGTACAGAACGGCGAAGCCGTGCTTTATTATGGCGTCAAGCTCCCTGTTCATGCGCAGCTCCACGATTTCGGGCAGTTTTTCGCCGTACAGCAAATGAGCCTTTTCCCGGCAGCAATTTACAAGCTCGTCCTCCGCGCCTTCGATTATCGGCGTATATTTCCCTTTCGGTATGGGTCTTATGCCCGAATCGACCATTTCGGCTATTTTACGGGTATTGGTTACCACAACCTCATATGCCCTGTCGCCGAGATAGGAAAACTCATCCAGCATTTCGGCGGTGGTTTTAAGATACATTTCGGTTTTTCTGAAAGCGTCGGAGTATTTCTGACCGTATTTTAGTATCTGACGATAAATTTCGTCATCCTTCGTCATGAAATGCACGTCACCCGTGGCGACGCAGAGCTTTTTTTGCTTGTCGGCGATTTCAAGAATACGTCTGTTTATGCGTTCAAGCTCCGTAACCCCGCTTAGCTTTCCTTCGTCTATAAGAAAGCCGTTGTTGCATTTCGGCATTATTTCAAAATAATCATAAAAGTCCGCCGCTTTCATCTGGTCCGCATAGGTGCGGTTTTCCAGCACAGACTGATATATCTCGCCCGATTCGCAGGCGGAGCCTATAATCAACCCCTCGCGGTGCCGGTTGAGTATCGTTTTGGGAATGCGCGGGAAACGGTAAAAATAGTTCAGGTAGGAATAGGATATCAGCTTATACAGGTTTTTCATGCCCGTATTGTTTTTCACAAGAATGGTTACATGATAGGGTTTCAGCTTGCGCGGATCGGTTTTCACCGACATCTCGTTCATCATTTCGCCGACAGTCGTCACACCGTCCGGCTCCATTTGCCTAATCATGCAGCCGAAAATTTTTGAAAGCATTTCGCTGTCGTCGGACGCTCTGTGATGCTTGAATTCGCCCAAGCCGTAATGCTTTCTGACCGCTTCAAGATTATGCTTGGCAAGACCGGGATTTAGATATCTCGAAAGGCTCACCGTGTCAAGATAAGGATTATTAAAACGCAGTCTGTTGTCGGATGCCGCCTTGCGTATAAAGCCCATATCGAAATTGGCGTTGTGCGCGACAAGCATGGTGTCCCCGGCAAAATTAAGAAACGCAACGACGGCTTCCTTCTGGGAGGGAGCGTCCTTTACCATATCGTCGGTAATTCCGGTAAGCGCGGTTATATTCGGCGGGATCGGCATTCCGGGGTTGACAAAGGTTTCGAAAACGTCAATCACCTCGCCGCCCCTGTATCTAATCGCGCCTATTTCGGTTATCCCGCAGGAGAGGGGTGAAAGCCCGGTGGTTTCTATATCGAATATCGTGAATATGCCTTCCGAAAACGATCGGTCATGTTCGGGCGAGTAATCAAAAACCGCTCTCGCCGTATCATCGACAAGATAGCCCTCCATACCGTACAAAGGCTTGACGGAAGGATGCTTGTCCGCCGTAAGCATAATTTCGGGGAAAGCCTGGACATTTCCGTGGTCCGTAACCGCAATGGCGGGCATACCCCATCTTTCGGCGGTCGGTATGACATCCTCCGGGGCGCATAACGCATCGTTTGCGGAAAGCGTGGTGTGCAGATGAAGCTCGACACGCGTTTCCGCCGCGTCGTCGGTCTTTAAAATCTCGTTTACTTTATATATGGCGACGGCTCTGACCTTGACCTCTCCGTCGAACGCGTCGGTCGATGCCGTACCGCATACAAGCAGAGCGTCCCTTGCCGCCGGCAGAATGAAGCCGCAATCCTTTTCTGTCGAAAAACGCACCGTAATGGAAGCGTCCAGATCCGTTACGCCCAGCGTGTAATTGACCTTCAAGCCGTCGCGGCTTTCCTTTTCCTCCGCCTGGAACACCCTGCAAAGAAACGATAAGCGTTTGCTCAGCTTTATATTCCGTATCGGCACAAGCGCCGCTTCGCTTTCATAACCGAAAACAAGCTCTTTTTGGGAAATGTCAAAAGCCAGCCTTCCGCTGCGTATTGTATTGCCGCTTGCGATTATTTCGAAAGCATCACCCTCCACCGGGTCGTATGAGCGGTTGTCACAGCCTTCCGCAGCTTCTTTACTTGTCTGCCTTGCTTTGCTTTCAAGAGATTTTTCATAGCTGCGAAGTGATTCCGCTTGCAGCTTTTCCACGGCCTCCGATACGTGATCGAGTCGCGCTTCGCCTATAAAGGTTACTTTAATATTCTTGCCGAATCGTGCTTTTACGGCATCTTCAAAAAACGAATCTATTTTATTTTCGATAAGGAAAGCGGACGCAAGCCCGTCGCGCAGAGCAATTTTCAATGTTTTACCGTCAAATTCGGCGGAATATTCATCAAGGAAACCTCTGGCATAGCCTTCCCCGTAATAAAGCTCCAGCAAATCCACCAGCTCGCAGACATACTTTTCATTAACGGAACAATCCGTAAACACCGGGAAAAACCGAAATTCCGAAAGACAATAGGCCGCTTTTATACCCTGTTCCATTTCGTACAGCTTCTTTTGCTTTGCCGGCTGACAAAAAACGCAATCACAAAAAACCGTCCTGTTTTCCCTGTCGATTTTCAGAGAAAACGACTTCAGGTCTTTCAGTACGGCGTTATCGGATTCGGTCGGTATATAGCGGGGGAATTTGGATAAGAATTCGGCTGCTTCGTTCATTGTAATATTCCTACACTTCAACTTGCATAAACAGGTATGAAAGTCGGTATGGGCTCGCACCCGCCTTTCTTCTGCTTTTATGCTCTTTCACGTTAATTTTTTGATTTCCTCAACGAGGGTTTTAATTATCTCTTCTTCGGGTATTTTTTTCCGTACGACGCCTTTGTAAAATAAAAGCGCCTCTCCGTTGCCGCCCGCGACGCCGATATCGGCATGTGACGCCTCCCCGGGTCCGTTGACGATACAGCCCATTAAGGCGACTTTTATGGTTTTTGTGACTTGAATTTTTTTAAGCTCCTTTTCGAGCCGCTTGGCAAGGGGAATTAAGTTTATTTTTGTTCTGCCGCAGGTGGGACAGGATATCAGTTCTATATGCGGCTTTAAATCAAGCGAATATAAAAGCTGCTTCGCCGCTTCGATTTCCCTTATGATATTGTCGGTGAGCGATACCCTGATCGTATCCCCGATACCCTCGGCAAGCAACGCGCCTATGCCCACCGACGATTTTACGATTGCCGCGTTTCCCCGCCCGGCTTCGGTTACGCCGAGATGGAGCGGGTAGACGCATTTTTGCGCGATAAGACGGTTCGCCTGTATCATCGTCCTGACATCCGACGACTTGACCGAAACCACAATATTATCAAAGTCAAATTTTTCAAGCTGTTCGCAGGCGCATTTCGCCGATTCGGCTATCGCTTCCGGTGTCGGAAAGCCGTATTTCGCAAGAATTTCCTTCTCAAGAGAACCGGAATTCACGCCTATCCGAATGGGAATATTTTTGCGTGCGCATATATCGCATACCGCCTTCACCCTCGAAGCGTCGCCGATATTGCCGGGGTTTATTCTGATTTTATCTATTCCCGCCTCCGCCGATTCCAGAGCCAGCTTATAATCGAAATGAATGTCCGCCACAAGCGGAAGCGTGACGCGCTGTTTGAAATACGGAATATTCCTCACGGCTTCCGTGGAATTAACGGTAAAGCGCGCGATATCGCAGCCCGCCTTTTCAAGCCTTTTCAGCTGTCCGAGTGTGGCGGCGCGGTCGGCGGTGTCGGAATTGGTCATCGACTGAACGGCGACGGGGTTGCCGTTGCCGATAATTATGCTTCCTATTTTAATTTCTTTGGATAATCTTCGCATTAAAACAGCCCCAGTATATCCTTAAAGGCGATAAGAGCCATGAGGCCGAGCAGGATTATCATAAATACGGCGTTAATGCCCGCTTCCACCTTTTGATTCAAGGGCTTGCGCCTTATCGCTTCGATCAAATAGAAGAAAAGATGTCCTCCGTCGAGCACGGGTATGGGGAGAAGGTTGCATATGCCGAGGCTCACGGAGATCAGAACGGTCATAAGCGAAAGGTTTCTGACGGTGTCGGAAAATTCTCCGCTGTTGTTTATCACGTTATCGATCTGTTCGCCGACACCCACGGGACCCGATACGGCTTTCCAGCCGTATTCTCCTTTAAATGTGCGTACCAGCGACTCGACCGTCATGTCGATTATCGAAATCGGCCAGTAAAACGACTGATGAAGCACTTCCCCGAAGGTTTTGTCGAGCGGGTATATATAAAAATCCATATCTCCCATCGCTATTCCGTCGTTTTCGGACGAGGGGAACTGAACGTCCTTGACAAGCACTTTTTCACCGTCTCTAAGCACCAGCACATCGACGGGATCCTTGCCGCGCAGCGCCACGATATAGCCTAAATCGTTGTAAACGCGGATTTTCGAACCGTCGATTTCAAGTATTTTATCGTTTTCGCAAAGCCCCGCGATATTTGTTTGGGCGTTTTCCATAAATTTTGCGATAGTCGTGCTCCCCAATTTTCCGGAAGGAGTGGCGATAACTATCGTGGTCATTATTAAAAACGCCAGCAGAATATTCATAAGCGGACCCGCAAGCACCACCAGCGCACGCTGCCAGATGGGCTTGGTATTCAGCCCGGCCTTGCCTGCGTCTTCCGGTTCCGGTTCGTCACCGGGATTTTCGCCCACCATCGAAACATAACCGCCTATAGGCAGCCAACGCAGCGATATTTTATTGTGCTTTCCGTTCCAGGTGTGTATTTTCGGACCCATGCCGATGGAAAATTCCCGAACCCCCACCTTGAACAGCCGCGCCACGAGATAATGCCCCAGCTCATGGACCGTAATAAGCAGTCCGAAAATAAATATAGTCAATAATATGGTGCCTACCGAAGAAAAGACAGAAAACATAATTAACTCCTTTTGCTGTTTACTGTTGGCCTTTATTTTTACAAGCGTTCTTGCAAGCGCTCATGCAATCGCTTTGCGCAATCGCTTTGCTACGGTCGCGGCCGCGACCGTATCTGCCGTCGGATGCTCTCCCTCGCCTCCGCGTCTGTTGACATAATCTGTTCCAGCGTCGGATTGGGAATATAAGCTGCGTCCGTTACGGCTATTTCCACAAAATCGAAAATTTCCACAAACTTGATTTTATTTTCAAGAAAGAGCATTACCGCTTCCTCATTTGCCGAGGACATTGCCGCGGGAAGGTTGCCGCCTTTCCTGATACATTCCTTCGCCAGTCTCAGCAGAGTAAAGGTGTCCTCGTCGGGCTTGGCAAAGGACAGCGAAGGAATGCTTCCGAAATCCAGCCGGTCTGTCAGCGAGGGCAGCCTTTCGGGATATGTCAGCGCATATTGGATACACAGCCTCATGTCGGGACGGGCAAGCTGTGCGATAACCGTGTTGTCGTCAAACTCCACCATAGAGTGTATGACGCTTTCGCGATGAATTATTACTTCAAGCTGTTCGGGGCTGATATCGAAAAGCCAGACGGCTTCTATTATCTCAAGTCCCTTGTTCATTAATGTCGCCGAATCGACGGTGATTTTCGCGCCCATGCTCCAGTTGGGATGCTTTGTTGCCGTTTCGGGAGTCACCGTTTCGAGAAAATTTCTGTCTTTTCCGTAAAATGCGCCCCCCGACGCGGTAAGCAGTATTTTTTTGGGTTTTCCGCCGTTTATACACTGGAATATCGCAGAATGCTCGCTGTCCACGGGAATTATCTTAAGATTTTTCGCCTTTGCCAGATCGGTTACAAGCCTGCCGCCTTCCACAAGCGCTTCTTTGTTGGACAGAGCAATATTATGCCCGCCTTCGAGAGCCGCCAGGGTGGGCTTAAGCCCGCTTACTCCTAAAAGAGAATTGCATACCGGATCGCTTTCGGTTTCATACGCAAGCTCACACAGTGCTTCGTTTCCCGTGACAACCTTGACGGAGGTATCCGCAAGCGCGGTTTTTAAGTTAACATAATTATTTTCGGCTATCCAGGCCTTTTTTACGTTGAATTCGCGGCACTGCCGTTCGAGAAGCCGCGGGTTACCGTAACCGGTCAGCTCGCTTATACCGTAGCCGAGATGGCGCGCCGTTTCGAGCGTCTGCCTGCCGACAGAACCGGTGGAGCCCAAAACCGCTATGGTTTTTATCATACCGTTTAACATATTGTATATATTTCCGTCAGGATAAACGCCAGCAGGGTTATGGGCAGTATCGAATCGAATCTGTCGAGCACACCGCCGTGACCCGGAAACAGCTTGCCGAAATCCTTAACGCCGTAATGTCTTTTAACCGCGGATGCCGCAAGATCGCCCACCTGTCCGATAACGGATAAGGGAACGGCTATAGCCGCAAGAAGCCAAAGCGAATAGCTTTTATCAAAAAAGCCGTTGCATATTATGCCGAATATGATAAAGCTTATCACGCATCCCGCCGCGCCGCCTATCGCTCCCGCCACGGTCTTTTTAGGCGAAATTTCGGGACACAGCTTTTTTTTGCCGAAAGCGATGCCGGAAAAATAAGCGAAGGTATCGGTCGTCCACGCCGCCACGAATATCAGAAGATAACGCAGGGGCTCCCTGTCGCGCACCACCACCATCAAAGATATGCCGAGCAATATGACGAGTGTTTCGAAGCAGGTGAAGCCCAATATGTCGGCTTTGTATTTTGAATATCCGAAGACCGATACCGCAAGGGTCACGCAGACAAGCAGTATTGCAAGAGAGATTATAAGACGCGGCTGACAGCGCGCCGTTATGGGGAACACCGCCGCCGCCGCAAGCGAAAACAGATACATGGCGCGGCATTGTTTCATATTTATACAGCCGTACAGTTCGTATATTCCGACGACGCAGAGCAGCGCCATTATTATGGGAAATACTATCGTTCCGGAAAAATACAGCACCGGAAGGAAAGCCGCAAGCGCGACCGCCGCAGTTGATATGCGTGTCAGCATAATTGTAACCATTCCTTATATATATTGCCGCTTAATATGAGGTTTGTGTTATTTCGGGAACGTCATCTGCCGTATCTTCTTTTTCTCCCCGAATAGTCGTCGATAGCTTTCTCAAGCTGCGCTTTGTCGAAATCCGGCCACAGTACGTCGGTAAAATACAGCTCGCTGTAAGCCGATTGGTAAAGCAAAAAATTGGAAAGCCTGATTTCGCCGCTGGTGCGGATGATCAGGTCCGGATCGGGAATACCGGCGGTATAAAGATACCGGGAAAACGCTTCTTCGGTCAGCTCCGCTTCCCCGTTTTTTATCGCTTTGTTTATCGCGGATATGATTTCCTTTCTTCCGCCGTAGCAGAATGCGATACACAGCGTCATACCGGTGTTCGAAGCAAGCCGCTCCTCGCATCCCCGTATCGTTTCCGCAAGCTTTTCACCCGCCATGTCGATATCTCCCACGACCACGCCCCTTATGTTGCGCGCCATGAGCTTGGATTCATAGCCTCCGACTGCCTTTGCGGCAAGCGAGAACAGCGCGGAAACCTCATCGCTTCCGCGGGAGGCGTTTTCCGTAGAAAAAGCATAAACCGTGAGGTACTTTATACCCAGGTCGTCACAGCTTTTTACAAGGTCGACAAATTTATCAAAGCCCGCCAAATGCCCGGCGGTACGGGGCAGCAAACGGGATTTAGCCCATCTTCCGTTGCCGTCCATTATAACGGCTATATGGTTTGGAATTGTCCTTTTTTCCATGGGCGATTTACAGCTCTAAAACTTCCTTGTTTTTCTTTGCCACCGCGACGTCGACCTCTTTGATATATTTGTCGGTCAGGTCCTGAATTGTTTTTTCGCAAAGCTTCTGCTCGTCTTCCGTCATTTCGGTGCTCTTTTTCATTTCCTTGCATTTTTCGTTGGCGTCACGGCGTATGTTGCGGAGGGCGACTTTTGTATCTTCGCCCATTTTTGCCGTCTGCTTTGTCAGCTCTTTTCTTCGCTCCTCCGTGAGCGGGGGAAACACAAGGCGTAACGATTTGCCGTCGTTCTGCGGATTAATGCCGATATCGGAAGCAAAAATCGCTTTTTCGATTTCCTTGAGAATATTCGTTTCCCACGGCGTAATGGTAAGGGTTCTGGCATCAACGGCTTTTACCGACGCGATGCCCGTTATATCGGAAGGGGTTCCGTAATAATTCACCTTCACGCGGTCAAGCACACGCGCGGAGGCGCGGCCGACGCGTATGGCTGCGAAATCTTCTCCCAACACATTGATGGTCTTTTTCATTTTTTCTTCATATTCCCTGGTTTCGAGTTTCATTTTGTCTTCCTCCTTGAAAATTATTTAAAGCCGAATTTATCTATACAATTATGCGGTTATATGGTTATGCGGTTATATCTTTGTCGGTATCGTATTTATTCGATAACCGTTCCTATGCTTTCGCCGCACATAACCCGGTGGATGTTATCCGGGTCGGCAAGGGAAAACAGCAGAACCTTAATTTTATTGTCGCGTCCGAGCGCCGCCGCGGTCTGGTCCATCACCTGAAGATTATTTTCAAGCATCGTATCATAGCCGAGCCGGTCATATTTTACGGCATCAGGATACCTGTTGGGGTCCTTATCGTAAACACCGTCCACCGCTCTGGCGGAAAGCACTATATCCACATTAAGCTCCGCCGCGCGAAGCATCATACCCGTGTCGGTGGAAAAGAAGGGATAACCCACCCCGCAGGCAAGAAGCACCACGCGTCCTTCGTTCATATATCTTCTTGCTTTTTCCTGGCTGTAGGTTTCGCAAAACTGCTCAACGGGAACCGCGGAAAGCACACTCGCTTCGACGCCTTCTTTTTCGAGATAATCCTGCATTCCTATGCAGTTTATAAGCGTTCCCAGCATGCCCATATGGTCGGCTTTCACACGCTCCACGGAAATTTTGTTCTGCCGTGCGCCGCGCCATATATTGCCCGCTCCTATCACAACGGCGATATTAATGCCGTCGTTTACACATTTTTTAATCTGCGCCGCAATTTTACGGAGGATTTCACCGTCAAGAATGGAATCCCCTCCCGACAACGCTTCGCCGGAAAGCTTAATAAGAGCGCTTTTATACATCCGGATTCCTCCTTTAATCTATAAGAAACATAAATTGATCGTCCAAATAATTCATCCAGCCGAGCTTGAACGCGGTAAACGGCGAAACCGAGGCAAGCTCGATATCAAAGGGTATCATACGCATAATGTCATTGGGAAAATAATTATCCAGCAGCGCGTTGTCGGCGCTTGATATAAAGGGATTATACAGATCGACGGCGCCGTAAAGATGAAACAGCTCGTGGGCATATACTCCCGCGCTGTCGTAATAAGCATAGGTGTCGTCGTCCGTATGGAAAACCACGCAGCGTTCGGCGATATAATGTTCCCAGTCGGAATTTGCGGTGTCGCAGGGGACGGCGTAGCTCCTCCCCTTTTTGTTAAGATGGAACATCACGCACCAGTTATCGTAGTTTTCAAGGTCAAAATAATGCTCCGCATAGCCTGAAAGCGACAGGTAAACCGTGTCGGAAAAGAGCAGGTCCATCCAAATAAATTCGTTGATGTCGGTAGGTATTTTATCAAGCGTTTCAAGATACAGGGAGCTTGTTTTATCTGTTGAAATCATATCAAGCGAAGCGCCGTAATAATTCGCCATGCCTTCCGTAAAAACACAGGCCCGGTCTAATCTTAAAAGAGTTTTTTCCACGTCCGCGTCATTCCATTCCGAAACCCTGTCGCTTAAGAACACATTTATTATAAGACAGCTGCCGGTAAGGGAAGCGGCGCTCCCCGCGCTCATGGCGGTGGATCTGCAGCCTTCGCCGGAGGATTGCGAATTTATCGCGTCGGTTACGGATTTATACAGACATTCCTCCATACGCCAGCCTTCGGCGGTTTTGACAAACCCCGCTGTAACGTCAAGACCTTCTTTGGTGGTGATCGAAACGCTGCCGTAATCCTCCTCAAGGTACAAAACCTCAATTGTGAGAGGATAATCGGTATATTGAGGCGTATAGTGGGTGGAATACCAGGTTGTGCCCGATACATTGACTACGGTTTTTGTGCCGTAGGAGGGAAAATTCAAAACATACCGGCTTCCCTCGGCGGTATAAACCGAGCCGACAAGCGCTTCAAGAACGGAATAATCATAATATTCGTTATCGGATGAAAGCGGATAAAGCACGGTACCGCTGTTTATATTATTTTCGTTTCTGTATATGTCTCCGAGTATTATTAGCGAGGTTATTTCGGCGTCTTCCATAATCAAACGCACGGCTTCGGCGAGAAATTCAGCCCGTTGCTCCGGATTTTCAAAGCTTTCTTCCGAGCATTCCGAAACCGCCGAAAAATCCCCGCTTGTGCCCGAGGAACGGGTGCTCTCGTCAGACGGATTCGATGTGCCTCCGCCGCACGAATATAATAAAAGCAACAGTGTTATTAAAATCAGCAGGTATTTTTTCAAAATATCACCATTTGTTGATTATAGCATTACTAATTTAATAAAGCAAGATTTTTTTATAAACAGTTGTTAAGGTTGAGGACGTTGAACGTAGGTTTATTACAACGCTACAGAAGTTTATTACAACGCTACCGACGTTTATTACAACGCTACCGAAGGTCATTCCCCTCGGCATCGAGCAGCGATTTGCGGGTGATGTCGTAGCCCGTTATATTATCGCCCAAAAAATCGGCGATATATCTGACATTCAGATGCTCGCCGCTGCCGCAGGAGCATCTTAAGCATGCTTTAACATTGTTGCCGATCTGAACGAAATGCTTTGACTTTATCATGTGAGATATATCCTCCGGATGATCGCCTTTTTTGCTCTTTTTAATCACGGTTATAGCGCCTGAGAGCAGCTTTTCCATTTCCGCGGCGGTGAGCGGTGTTTCGAAAACAATTTCGTAATCGGCAAGCGCCAGCTCCTTTTGCTTTTTTATCGGCATAGCCGCTTCGATAATCTCAAGTCCTTCCGGAAACGCCGAAGCAAGCCTTGACGTTATTTCCTCACAGCTCATGTCGTCTTCCGCGTAAAAATCGAATATCTCGTATTCGCTTTTTTGGAAAACCGAAAGGGGCGCGGCGAAAGCGATTTTTATATGAGGGTTAAAGCCTTCGGTATATACGGCTTTTACGCCGCTTCTGTTTATTGCCCTGAAAACGGCGCGCTGAAGGTCGAGGTGGGATATATAAACCGCCCCGCCTTTTTTTCTGAAGAACACTCTTACGGGCAGCATCGTTTCACACCTCCCAAGCTGTTGGCGCCGCAGCCGGCGCATTTGGTGCGGCAATCCGGCGTGGTTGCCTCCTCTTTCGCCTTTTCACTTTCACGCATCAAAAACGCCTTATCCACCCCGCAGGATATATGGTCCCACGGCAGCACCTCGGTATATTCCCTTTCGCGGTTGGCGTAAAAAGCCGGATCTATACCGCATTTTTCGAAAATATCCATC
>JAQVQF010000220.1 GCA_028701715.1 Eubacteriales bacterium
ATACGGAGAGCGGGCTTTTTTATGCCTAATTTCCGGATTATATTAGGATATCGCCGGCTTGTCGGCGGAAACAGAGCCTGTGAAAAGCTCATAACAGGAGGCATTGCTCACCCGGTCGCAGCAAATTTTTACCGAAAACAACCGGTTTCAATGCCTTATCTCCATTTTTTATTTAAATATCCGCAATTAACCTTTGCTTGCTTTTTTAACGGTTTTTATGTAAAATAATTTCGGAGGCGATTAAATGTTCAACACAAATAAGTTCGGCGGATATCTGTCGAGGCTCCGTAAAAATTCTGATATGACGCAATCCGAGCTTGCGGACAAATTAAGCATCACACGGCAGGCAATTTCAAGCTATGAGCGGGGCGACAGCTTTCCGGATGTATCAATCCTTGTGCTGATTGCCGATATTTTTAATATCACTCTTGATGACCTCATTAATTCCGGAGACCCGACACGGGGGGAGGCCGTAATTCTCGGCGAAATCGCCGCCGGTTGCGATAATGTTTCTCCTCAAAGCTTTGCGGATATTGCGGGAATTGCGCCGCTGCTCAGGCCCAGCGTTATCGGCAGACTGTCGGAAGGACTTGCGGGGCAAGGCGTTGACATATCAAATCTGCTTGCTCTTGCCGAATATCTAAATGACACGGCTGTCGGAAAGCTGCTCGAAAATGTAACCTTTGATACGATAAACGAGGAGCTGCTGGAAAAGCTCATCCCGTTTCTTGACGAAAAATCCAAATCCACCGTATTTCAAAAAATTCTCGACGGCGAGATGGATTGGCATTTCATAAGGGTTCTGCTTCCGTATGCGGAATATATGACAAGTCAAATTGAAGCGGCGGTTATTGAAGGGCTTATACCTTGGGATGCGTTGAAATTAATGAAAGAAGAAATAATATAAAGCTTTGGAACAATTATTGGTAAATTGTTCGGGGGGTTAAGGCATGACAAGAATACGGCAAATATATAACAGAGTAAATGAAATTTTGCATAATTGCGATGGCATTCCGGCAGTTTATACGCATTTATTTGAAGTATCTCAAAGCTGTGCGTTAATTGCGTTACGCAGAGGAGAAAACGCAGAGCTGGCAACAATCGCAGGAGTACTTCATGATATAGCATACTTAAAAAGCAATACTAACGATACTCATAACATTATCGGTTTAAACGGAAACAACCATGCCGAATACAGCTCGAAAATTGCTATGGAAATTCTGCAGGGATTAAATATCACTACATCGGAAGAGAATGATATAATCTGCTCTGCAATACAAAAACACAGTGATAAAGACGCTATTGACACTCCGTTTGATGAAGTATTAAAAGATGCCGATGTTTTTGCACATGGTTTAAGCAATGTAACGGGAACCAATTTTAGAGGTGTCAGATGGGATAATATATGTAAGGAATTTGATATCGTCAATCCAAAATTATTCAAATACACCGTATGCGGAATATATGACAAGTCAAATTGAAGCGGCGGTTAATGAGGGAGCGATACCCAAAGAAACATTGCAAATTCTGCACGATTATACTTTTGGTAGTGTAAAAAATGAAAATTGAAATCAATCGCAATCTTGAACTTGTTGAAATATTACTGTATCTTGCCGACAGGCAAAGCAGGACAGTGCAGGTGCTTGAAAACAGTTATTACTCATCGAAAATAGATGAGTATTTCGAAAAATACAAATCACATACCGCAGTAGCTCTTACACAAAAGATGATTGACGAGCAGAATTTTATACATATCAAGCCGATAAGAGCAATTTTGTCGCTTAATAAAATTTTAAGTGATAACACTAACAGGCTATATGAATGGGCGACTGAGGTAATTGATTTCGTTGTAGTCAGTCACTTTGATGATTTTATATTCACAATGAGCAGTTATTACAACATGATAATCAAAAAGGGTGAAGACTTTAACATCCAAAAATGTATCAACTTCACTCGTGATTATTTTAAGGGGAGTAATGAGCCTTTTTGCCTTTTAATTTGTCCTTTTGCCGGAAATTACGGTTTCGTGCTTGATGGTGTTTCGTACGTTGTAAGATGTCTGCCATATGACGAAAACGGAAATATCAACGTTGCATATACGAATCATTTGATAGGCGGTATCGCCCACGAATATGCTCACTGTTTTGTAAATCCGGTTATAGAAAAATACAAAGATAAACTTTACGAATATGAAGATTTTTTTGCCGCACACAAAAGCATGTATACCGCTTACAATGTAAACTATGCTGTTATGAATGAATACTTCGCAATTTCATTTACAGTAAGATATAGGCAAATATTCCGGAATGATTTTCCGGATTATGATGAGTATTGTAAAAATATCGAAACAACAAAGAAAGTTTTTATATATCTTGATAAATTTATTGACTTTCTTATTGAATACGAACAGTCGAATCTTACGTTTGAAGAATTTTATTTAAAAATTTTACATAGAATCGGAGATATGAAATGAGTAATATATTTGTGTGCCCGAAATGCAAAAACAAACTCGATTCGTTCAAATGTACCATTTGCGGGTATGAGGTGCCGTGTATAAATTCTATATATCAATTCTGTTCGGACGCGCCGGTAAAGCTTGACGGCGAAAACCAATATATCGGCTACGACGGAATCGGAGAGGATTTCGAACCGGCGGTTATCTATTGGGATGCCAACAATACCGAACGGTACGGAGTATACAAACCCTGCGGGGACCTGATAACTAAAAAATTCGGTAAAGGAATTACGGTACTCGACCTCGGCGCTGGGCTTGGGACGGCTTCAATTCCGCTTGCGAAAAACGGCATATACACCATTGCCGCCGACATTTCAAATGTAATGCTTTCCACCGCAGTCAAGCGCGCAAACGGACGGTTTGATAATTTAATATGCGCGCGGATGAACGCCTATGAGCTTATGCTTGCGGACAACAGCGTCGATATTGTGGTTGAAAACGCAATGCTTCATTTGGTGAGTAATCCGGAAAGCGTTATCCGGGAAATAAAACGTGTATTAAAACATGAAGGTTATCTTGTGCGGTATGGCTCTTATCCTCTGCCGTTAAACGAAGAGGAAGCCGAAAAAAACGCATACTGCAACGCCGTTTTGTCGGATATTTCGGATTTCTATTACAATAAGCTGACGCAGCTGGGTTATAAAGGAGTTTATTTTGACAATCACGCCAACGATTATATAGGG
>JAQVQF010000048.1 GCA_028701715.1 Eubacteriales bacterium
GTCTGCCCGATAGCTTGACAGGCTGATAATCTGATAACCCGATAGCTTGATAGGCTGATAATCTGTTAACCCGATAAACTGTGTATCCCCGCCCTCGGCTTCGGGTCCTTACGCTTCCGCATTCTTACGCCTCCGCATTCTTACGCCTCCGCATTCTTACGCCTCCGCGCTCTCCGCCCTCAGGTCAGCTTGCCTATAATACCACCGGCAAGTGCTTTTGTCAACCCCCTTTTTTATCTTTTTTCAGGAAAGTTAAAATCGGAAATTCAACAGTCTATATAATAATAATAATAATTATTGTGATAGATTATCGTGAAAGCCGTTAATGGCGGATGCCAAAGATTTAAACGTGCTCCTGCCGTTGCCTCCCGAAGGATTTATATCTGTCAATATTGCGATAATATACGGATGAGTATCCAAAACTATTCCCACATCGTTAAGCACCTTATACGAACCTGTCATATATCCGTACTTATGAGCTACCGTGTGGTTGGTGATGCCTGCCGGAAGAAGATACGAATATTGGGTATCGGACAGATATCCCAAAAGCCTGCCCGCCGCTTCGTTTGTCTTCGAACGGCGGTATATATCCTTAAAAAGCACTCCGGCCTCGTACGCGGAGATAAACCCGAGATACCCCAAGTATTCGGAAGACGAGCAGCCCGTGTCGATACCGAATTCATAGGTATACATATTAAAGGAGCCGAATTCAAAACAATCGTAAAGCATCCTGTATGCGGTGTTATCGCTGTTGACAATCGAATATTCAATAAGCTTTTCTATGGTATATGAGGTGCCGGCGGCGTTGTCTTTGATAATTCCGGAGCCTTCCATTTTTTGATTTGCCTGAAGTGTCAGCTTTTGATTAAGGTCAATATCCGACGACATAAGATACATCGCATAAGGCGCTTTTATTACGCTGCCCGAGCAAAACTTTTTTTCCTTATTATATGATATGGAATATCCCGTGTCCAATTCCTCGTAATAAATCCCCACTTCGGCGCCGGCATTGCCAATAATGCTTGTCAGACTTGAAACGAGAGTGATTATTTCGGACATTTCAAAGCCGACGATATGGAAGCCGTTATAATCATAGCTCTTGACCGTGGGGGGCTCGCTGGTTTCAGAGCTTTCATCCCGCGATGATTCCCCCCCGGAGCTTTCGTCGGCCGATATTGTTGAAACGTCGGCACCGGTGCTGCTTTCGTCTCCCGCACCGCTGCTGTCGCTCTGTTCGGATTCGGCGCTTGACTGCGACGAATTTTCCGTTTCGGAATTCTTCGGACGTATATCGTCAAGATAAATACATGACGAAAAAGCGGTAATCAGTACAAAGCAGAGCAACGCAGCCGCAACGAATTTTCCAAAGCGTATTTTTTTCATATGTAGGTTCATGCCTTTCTGTTTTTGCGCAGTGTTTTGCCGGGTAAAAAGCGTTATAACGGGAGTGAGTATAATATAAGTATATCATATTTTATGTAAAATTTCAATATAATAATGACAAACAGGCGGTATTATGTATATGCAAATTTTCCCCGCCGTTATATCAGTCGGCGGGGAAGTTTAATATACACAAGGATTTCGGGAACGGTTATTTGCCCGATATGGTTACGTTGTCAAACGCCGCATAGGGCAGTACGGTGGCGCCGTCGCAGATAACCTCGCTTGATATCGCTCTCAGATTCTTCATCAGATCCGCCAAATTGCCGCTTATCATGGTTTCGCTGACGGCGTTAACGATTTTACCGTTTTCTATATAAAAGCTGTTTTTGGCAACTCCGGTGAAATCGCCGTTGGTGCTCGGCTCGCCGCCGGATAATCTGCCGACAATAATACCCTTATCGATACCCTTTATTATATCCGATACGGATATGTCGCCCGGAGACATAATAAAGCTTGCCGAGGCGTTTTTTGCTCTGTCCCTGCCGGTTTTATTGGCGACATAATAGGAGAGCATAAAGGATTTTAAAATGCCTTCCTTTATAATATAATAGTTTTCAGATCTGAAGCCTTCCGATGTGAACATTTCCCCGCATATAATTCTGTCGTCGAGAGGCGCGGAGGTGACGGTTATGCGTTCGTCGGCGACTTTTTTATTCAGCTCCTCTTTCCAGATACTCGTTCCGTCAAGGATTGTGGTATTACCGCAAAAATTACCCAGCGCGGAATAAAGCACAGAGGCCAGAGACTGAGGAGGAAACAACACGGTGCCGATAAACTTACCTTCGATAGGTACGGTGCGTATTTGTTTTTCCACATTCGCAAGGTCTTCTTCAATGGAACCCAGGGTTATAAAGGATTTTTCAAGGGTGTCGGTACACACTCCGGAACCGTAGAACGAGGAGGATAGGCTGCCTTCGTGCGCGGAAAACATAAGCTCTATGCTATATTCGCCGTACAGGGTATTATATTCTACTCCGTTGGAGTTCCTATAAGCGCTTTCGCCCCGTATATGCTTGACAATCATCTGCTCGATAATTATCAAAGGGTGACGGGAAGCAATATCGCGCATCAGTTCCTCGGTGCGTTCAAACAGACGATCGACATCGGGTTCGGGACATCCCTTGACAAAAGCGGCGTTTTCGGTGACCGGCGCGACATCCCAGGCTTCGTCCGGGGTGGCGGATTCGGAAGCGGAAATGCAGTTTTCTACCGCCCTGCTTATCGAATCGTCATCGATTCTGTTGACGCTGACAAAGCCCTTTCTGCCCTTGTTGTAAACCGTAACCGAAAGTGAATTGTCAAACAATGTTCTGAAAAGGGAAAATTCGCCGCCGTCCGCGTTGAATTCGCTTATAACATTGGAAGACACCGAGCAGATTGCTTTTTCTATTCCCTTTTCCTTTATCAATTCAATACATTTTGAGGCTTTTGCTTTTAAATTTTCCATACTGCTTATTTGCCTCCTATCATAACTTTGCATCTCAGCTCCGGGCCGCCCATGCCCACGGGCATCGGCTGCTTTTTGCCGCAAAAGCCGGCGCTTGACCAGTTCATGGAATCGGAAACCATATCTACGGTTTTTAGCATTTCAAAGGCAACTCCCGAAATGGTTGTGTCGAGTATCGCTCTTCCGAGCTTTCCGTTTTTTATTTCATAGCCCATGGTAATGCCGAACATAAATTCGCCCGTGGTGTCCGCCTGGCCGTTGTTGGTGTTTATAAGATAATATCCGTCGTCCACGGAGCTTATAATGTCCTCAAGCTTATCCTTGCCGGGGAGCACCGCCGTATTTCGCATTCTGATGAGAGGTTCGTCCGAGAAAGAGAAGGCGCGGGCGTTACCGGTCGGCTCCATGCCGAAATGGAGAGCGGTTTCACGGCTGTTCATATATCCCGTAAGAATTCCTTTATCGATTAATACGGCATCCTTGGCGGGCGTGCCCTCGTCGTCGACATATACGGGAAGCGGCGCGGATACGCCGAAGGCGGTATGCGCAAAGTCCGTAAGCGAGACAAGCTCCGACGCCACCCGCTTGTTAAGATTATGCCCTGCCACCGAGCCGCCGAGGACAAGGTCGGCTTCGACTGTGTGACCGACCGCTTCATGCGCCAGCATGCCCGAAAGGTCTCCGCCGAGGATAACGGTTTTCAATCCCGCATCGGCATAAACGCCCTCGCGCTTACGCATAAGCTTTTCATAAATATCGTCAACCGTGGGATAAAGCAACGCCGGGTCGGTAAAATTCATGTCAAAGGTGCCGCAGCCGCCTACCGGAGCGAAAAGCTCGACCGTTACGCCGGAATCCGTCGAGGCGCTCATGATAACATAAACATAGCTCCTGGGGGCGGTGAAATGGGCGTCGAAGCCGTCGGAGGTGCAAAGCAGCTTTTCCATACTGTCTTCTCGTATCGCGACAATTCTGCTGGAAAGGCCGGGGTATTTGGTATGAATATAGTTGTCCAGCTCCTTTGAAAACTCGATATAGTTTTTCTGCGGCACGTCGGAAATTTCAATTTTATCGTCATATTTGCCGTATGGAAGCGCATTGAACATCGCCTTGTTTTTACGCACATGAGCATCCATGAAAGCGGCGTTGTCGCAAGCGGCTTTCAACACGTTTTTTACGGCTTCGTCGTCACAGGCGGCTGCCGACGAAAACCCGTAAACGCCGTTTTTATATACTCTCGACGAAACGCCGGAGGTTTCGTTGCGGGTGTTGGTCGTGAGGTTTCCGGCTATTACGGTTACGCTTTTGCTTCTGCTGAGCTGCGCTCTCAGCTCCGTATGCGCCGAGGATGGGAAAAACGGTTTATGCTTTGAAATAATGTCCTGTAACAAAACTTATCCTCCTGTTGTTTTATATTAAGCCCAATAGCTTTAATCTCAAGGATATATAATCCATTACCGTAATATTGCCGTTGCCGTCAAAATCGGCGGCGGTTTTATAAACGCCCTCGAGCGTGGCTATACCGAGTATGTCAAGGCGCAGCGCTATATAATCGATTATGCCGAGCTTGCCGTCACCGTTGACATCGCCGTTAACCGATATCTGATAGGACGGACCGCCGCAGGTTATGCAGTCGCCCGTGCGGATTATATCCGACGTGGTCGGGATTCCGTCCCTTTCTATCCAAGCGTTGGAACCGAATTTCGCCAAAAATTCCGCGCAGTAGGTATTGGCGTTCACATTTTTAACAAACATACCGTCTATTTGATATCCGCTGCCGCTAATCGGCTGAAGATTATATTTATCGCCAAGACCCCAGTTTTGCAACAGCCATAAATTACGCTTTTTCAGCCAGTCGCGCAAATATTCCACGTTTCCCTCATATGTGGAATTCGGTATTCTTTCAAGCACGGAATATACGGTGTTTACCGACCAGCCCGCCTGGGTGTAATTGCGGACGAACGACATATTGTTTTCCGCTATTAGCGAATCGATACGGTTTTTCCCCAGAAGGTTATCCTCGTAAAAATTTATTATCATATCCTGAAGCTCAAGATATCTTTCGTAAAGCATTGTTTTAAACCAGGTACAGGTGAGAAGCACGGTATACCACTGATGGTTGCAATATAATCCTTCCCAGGAATTGCCGGAGGTGGAGACATTGTTATAATACGTATAATAGGTAGATGAGCAGTTGCCCGCGGAAAGGTCGAAATCCCATACCGGTCCGGCGTAGAGCATTCCGCTTTTTATATAATAACGGGTGGAGCTGGTGTTAAAATCCACGTTTTTAAAAAATTCCTGTACAATATAAGTGTTTACGAACGAATCGATATCAAAATATTGCGCAATCTGAGTTTTATTTTTTGTGGCGAGCGCCGTTTCCGCGTTTGTAAAGAAAGCGTTCACAGCGCTTTTCATCGCTTCCGTGGGATCGTCGGGATCGTTATAGCCCAATAAAATGCCGTATTTTGGAGTTCTGTAGCATACGGGGTTGGAATAGCCTTCCCAAGGCTCAAGCTCCAATAACACATCGTTGGCGTCGCTGTCAATGTCGACCCTGGTGGAGCCAATCTCCACGGCTTCGGTCAACAGATAATTGCCCTGGTATACGCCGTTGAGATATACGTCCACATAGCGATTGTCGGCTACATAATCCATTCCGGCTTCGGACGCGAAATCAAAAACCATTTTGCTTCTGATAAGCGTTTTTTCATAGCAGTTGGCAAGAAGACACCATTTCTTGGCTTTTCCCATTCCGAAAAGGTTGGTCTTTGAGTCGAATTTAAAATTATACGGCTTTTTCGCTCCGGACGAAGTGGAATTGCCGCGTATTTTTACGGATGCCAGACTGTCCGAGATTGTTTGATACTGACCTCCCTGCTCATCCACCGCCACGATTTTACAAGCGACATATTCATCTTTATTAATCGTGTAATCCGTGTAAATGTATATACAGGCTATATCGGTGTGTTCATACGACGCGGGCTCGGTATAGGCGCTCGCGCGGGGTGACGAAAGCTGTATAAAGCCCGCTAACATTACCAGTGTCAGAAACGCGGATAATATTCTTCTGTAATTATATACGCTTATTCGTTTCATAATATTGCCTCCTCTGCCGATACCTTTAAAAAAAGGTTAATCTGTTTGAATTCGCTTTCACATTACCCTTGTATAATTTCCTTAACCTGTTTTTCCCACAAACGCACGGAGGCGTCGGCGGGGGCTTTCCATCCGTTCTGCGGCGTTACGGAAACGCTGCCTATCTTGGGCGAATCCGCTCCGCAGGAGCGCTTGTACTGCTGAGATATAAACCTTGAGTAAAATATGCCGAAGGTGCTTTTCAAAACAGAATCGTTATAAATTCCGTCAAACGCCTTCACGGCGAGAAGGTATATTTTTTCCGGGGTAAATCCGTATTTTATCAGATAATACAGAATAAAGTCATGTATCGCATAAGGACCGTTTATATCCTCGGTTTTCTGCGTGATTTCGCCGTTTTCGGCGGGCAGAAGTTCCGGCGAAACCGGGGTTTCGCATATATCGCAGAAGGCGGCTCTTATATCCCCTTCGGTGTGTTTGTCCGCGTAATAGCGAATTATATATTGAATAATCGACTTCGGAACGCCTGCGTTCACCGAATACATGGACATTTGGTCGCCGTTGAAGGTTGCCCAGCCGAGAGCCAGTTCCGACATATCGCCGGTGCCCACCATAATCCCGCCGTACATATTGGCTATATCCATGGCGATTTGGGTGCGTTCCCTTGCTTGGGCGTTTTCAAACGCCGCGTCATGCGTGTTTGCGGAATGACCTATATCCTGGAAATGACGGGTAACCGAGGCTTCGATATTAATTTGTCTGTAATCGGCGCCCATGCCTTTGCAGATTGTTTCGGCGTTGCTTTTTGTCCTTGACGTGGTGCCGAAGCAGGGAGAGGATATACATATTATGTCCGAAACGGGACGTCCCATAAGCTTCATGGTTTCCACGCATACGATAAACGCAAGAGTGGAATCCAGCCCGCCCGATACGTTCAGCACCGGCCTTGCCGCGCTGACCTCAAGGCGTTTTTTCAATCCGTGCGATTGAAGGTCGAGTATTTCCTGCCATGTTTCGTCACGGTTTTTACCCGGGATAAAGGGATAAGGAGGGATATACCGTGTGAGCCGCGTTTCGACCGGCTGCATTGAGAAGGCGCGAAAGGCATATTGTCCCACGGCGTTGTTGTAGGTATTGTAGGTTCTTTTGCCGGATACTATGCGTTCGCAGTCGATTTCGGTTATACAGTCGACAAATTCAAAAGGCTTGGATTCCGCAAGCAGCAAACCCGCCTCGGATATCATGCTGTGACCGGCGAAATTGCAAACAGACGTCGATTCGCCGTCCCCCGTGCAGGCATAAATGTAGCCGACGCTTATCCTTGAGGAATGAGCCCTGACTATGTTCCGTCTGAAAGCGCTTTTTGCCACGGCTTCGCTGCTTGCCGCAATATTCACTATAATGTTCGCTCCGTTTTGAGCGTGTTCCGTGGAGGGCGGCGTCGGTACGACCATATCCTCGCATATTTCGACGGCAAAGGTAAAATCATTCATTTCGTCGCAGGAAAATATGAGTTTAGTTCCGAACGGCGTTGCGCGGGAAGCGAAAACCGTTTCGCTTGTAGTACCCGGCGCGGCGGCAAACTGTCTTACCTCGTCGAATTCATTGTATTCGGGCAAATAGCTCTTGGGAACGATACCGAGAATTTTGCCCTTGTATATTATTACCGCGCAGTTATAAAGCTTGCATCTTACCGATACGGGGCAGCCCACCACCGCGACGCATTCGTAATCGGCCGTGGCGTCACATATCTCACCGCAGGCTTTTTCGGCGTTTTGAAGCAGTGTTTTCTGTTTGAAAAAATCCCCGCAGGTATAACCGGTAACGCAAAGTTCCGGAAAAGCCGCAAGCTTAACTCCGTTTGCGGCGAGTTGTTTATATTTTTCTATTATTCGTTGGGTATTGCCTTCCGTATCGCAGGGCATTGTCCTTATCGCCGCCGCCGCGCATTTTACGAATCCGTGTTTCAAACAATCAATCCTTTCGCTCAGATATTAAAATTATAAAACTGTTACTTTATTATAATCCTAATTTACTCCGTGTCAATAAAACCCATGAAATTGTTACAATAAAAACGGAAAATTTGCTCGTAACTATTGAAAATATCCATTTTTGTGATATAATGGTTCCGTACCCGTGTTTTTTTGTTGTTTATGATAACCGTATTTCGTATTATTTTTAATAAATCTGACGAAAATTATATGCTGATATTAATGTGTGTCCGCGATGCGATAAAGTGTTATGGGCACACATAAATGTTTGCCCTGTTTCAGACGGCAAGTGCTTTTTTTCAGCTGTAAACCTGAATTTTCGTTTATCTGAAAATAATATTCGTTATGTTTTTCGGGGGAGACAAGCGTTTCATGAATACATATGAGATTATCGAATTGACCGTAAACGATCTCCGAAAATGCGAATCTTTTTGGGATAACGACGGAAGCGACGACGATTCGCGTCTGGCGGGGCTGATGAAATGCGGTGAACGGAAGGCATTCGCTTATATGACAGGCGGCGATTATGTCGGCGGATTCGCTGTTTCGATCAGGAACAACGAAAGCGGTAAATACGGACATTTTTCGTATTTTTCAGTCAGGAGCGATTTGCGAAACAACGGAATCGGCAGTCGCATTCTCGATTTTGCCGCCGAGTATCTCAGAAAAAACGGAATTAAAGCGATGCGGCTCAATGTTTATAAGGACAATCCTTCCGCAATACGTCTTTATGAAAGAAACGGCTTTAAATATGCCGAGGATATAACACCCGAAAAAATTGCGATGATAAAAGCTTTATAGGCACTATTAATACCGCGGGCGACCCCGATTGTCAAACCGCGGTTTTATAATCGCATAATATAAAATTTAATAAGGAGATTTACCGCATGAGCAAAGCGCAGGATGTTATCGAAGAAGTAAAAAAAGCATTTATCGGGAAAGACGAGCTTATTAAAAAGGTTATGCTCGCAATTCTTGCCGGCGGGCATATATTGATCGAAGATATCCCCGGAGTGGGCAAAACCACCATGGCGCTGGCGTTTTCCAAGGCAATGAGTCTCGAATACGGCAGGATGCAGTTTACACCCGACGTCCTCCCTTCCGACATAGTCGGCTATTCGATGTATAACAAGCATACCGGACAAATGGAATATCAGAAGGGCACCGTTTTATGCAATCTTTTCTTAGCCGACGAGCTTAACCGCGCCACAAGCCGCACACAATCGGCATTGCTTGAGGCGATGGAGGAAAATCAGGTTACGGTGGACGGCGTTTCCCACCCCACCCCTCAGCCGTTTATCGTAATAGCCACTCAAAATCCTTTCGGCGCTTCGGGCACTCAGCTGCTTCCCGATTCGCAAATTGACCGCTTTATGATTCGTCTTTCGCTGGGCTACCCGGATCCCCTGCAGGAATTCGAGCTCTTAAAAAGAAAGCACAACGGCAATATGCTGAAGGATGTAAAGGGTATTATTAATATAAACGAACTGTTGAATATGCGTCGTGAGGCGCAGGACACCTATGTCGACAACGATATATATTGTTATATCGTAAATCTCGTAAACGCAACAAGGGACAACCATTATATAGTACAGGGCGCTTCTCCCAGAGCCACTTTAGCGCTTTCCGCGATGTCAAAAGCCTGCGCTTGGTTTTCGGGACGCGATTATGTGGTACCCGAGGATGTACAGTTCGTATTCAACACCACAATAGAGCACCGCATTCTTTATACGCCGGAAGCTCAGAACGGAATCGTTAACAAACAGCCTGTGCTTTTATCCATTTTAAAAGACGTGGTTGCGCCGAAAATCGCCTGACCGGGTGATGTCAAATGATAATAAGAAGAACAGTTTACGGCCTTCTGCTGCTCGGTATGATAGTTTTTCATATATTTTACAGCGGAGCCGCCGCTTGGTATTTGCTGATCTTGACAATACTGCTTCCCCTCATTTCTCTGGCGTTTACGCTTCCTTCAAAAAGAAAAACCGATATAGCCTTCGATATTCCGGAATCGGTGAATATAGGGGATGAGGCGCACGCGTCGGTTACAGTCAAGGGTAATTCCTTTTTGCCCATAGGCTGTCTTTCGTTTTCCTTTGAGCTGATAAATAAAATGACCGGCAGAGGAAATTCCAAAAAGAAGCTTAAAATATACGGCTGTCAGAACTCAAGCATCACCTTCCCTGTCAGAACCGATGAATGCGGAAGAATAAAATGCGAGCTGACCAAGCTGAAGACACTTGACTATCTCGGCTTGTTCAATCATACCTACCGTAAAAAGCAAGTGCTCTTCATAAATGTTTTCCCGATACCCGCTCCGCCTTCGCCCATACCGGAACTGCCTTTGGGCGACCTAATGGGAATAACCTCCAAGCCCAAGCCCGGCGGAGGCTTTGCGGAAGATTACGATATCCGCGGCTATCGTCCCGGCGATCCGATAAATCTTATACACTGGAAGCTTACGTCCAAACGCGACGATATAATGATACGCGAACCCCTTATAACCGAACGCGGCAAAGCGCTGTTAACCTTTAATTTATACGGGGATTCGGCGGTTCTCGCTCAAACCTTCGGCTGTCTTGCCTGGTGCGTGCTGTGGCTGCTCCGATATTCCATACAACCTCATATAAAGTGGTACGATAACCTGAACGGCTGCGAACGCACGGTTCAGGTGGCAAGCCATATCGAATTGTTATCATTGCTGATTCAGCTTTTTTCGTCAAGAGTTCCGCCGACGGGTAAATCCGTCTCCGGCGTGAAATATGACGGCTTTGCATGGCAATACCATATAACCGTTATGTCCTTTGAAGATACTCATCCCTGATACGAAGCATAGCCGCTGTTCAAGCTCACAAAGAAAGGAAAGGTCATAAGCATGCCAAACAGGCAGAAAAATTCCGTGCTTTGTTTCTTTGCCGATCTCTGTCTGACACTTTTCGGGCTTGTGGGAACCGTTTTCTGCGTAACCACCTCGTTTGATATAAAGATCGACAATTTAATCTTAATTATAGTCTGTGTTTTTGCGTCCTTCGCCTTCACGCTGCTGTTTACCGTTTCTAAGCTGTACATAAGGCTTACGGCGGGCTTGGCGGTATTTATCACCTTCGCGATTGTCGCTTTTTTCGGCAGGCACACGCTTTTGACAGGTGCGAAAACCGCCGTCAGCTGGATTTTTATCAGATTTTCGAGATTTATCGATACAATAAAGCCGTTTTATACGCAATCCGAGCTGAAGGAAGGTATCAACAGCGCGGAAACCACTTTTTTCTTGATTTTTTTCGCGGTTTTATTTGCCTTAATCATGGCGTTTCTGATAACCCGCACAAAAACCTTCGTACCGGCCTTTCTGTTGACGGTTCCCTTCCTCGCCGTCTGTATGTTTATTGTCAACACCAGCCCGGATATGATACCCTTTGTAATGCTCGTCACCTTTTGGGCGATACTTTTATTTGTTAGCTTTTTAAGAAAATCCAACCGCAATCAATCGGCAAAGGTTACTTTGATAATGACGCCGATTATCGCCGCTCTTCTTGCTCTGATAATACTTATTTACCCTAACGGCAATTACAGCCGCCTTGATTTTGTAGATAAGCTGAACAAAGAAATACTCGACCGTTATAAAATATCCTTATCGGTTAATGTTCCGGGCGAATATCAGGAGCACAGCGGCGACGAATCGGAATCCTCTGCCGACATATCGGGCGAAACGTCCTTTGAAGGTTCCGAAATACCGCACAACTCCTTCGATAACAGTGACGGATCAGACGAAACAAACGATATATCCGGCGATCCTCGAATCGGCGATTTCTGTTATAATTATCCGGTAAACCTTTCAAACCTCGATTCCATTAAGTTTAACGATAAAACGATTATTAAGCTGCGTACCGTTTACAACAAAAACTTTCTGTTAAGGTCGTATTCGGCGGGAAATTATTATAACAATAAATGGCTGCCGGCAGATTCGGAATTTACAAAGGCCGCGCGGGAGCTGATGGAAAAATATTCCCCGACTGATAATATTACCTCCCTTGAATTCAGCGCGGAAGCGATAAAAAGCTCAAAGGTTTATCACGATATCTTTTGGGCAAGCATTAATTGCTATGACAGCAAGAATCCGCTTGTATATACGCCCCCGAATTTTATCGGTGACGGGACATTTACGCGTTCGGACTCCTATTATCTGTTTTCCGAAGATAACATGAATTCAATCTATGGCTATGTTATTGATTATATCATATACAACGGCAAGTATTCGCAGCTTTCCGTCCCGGAAAGCCTTGCCGAATACGAGCTGGAATATCGCAGGCTCGCTTACGAATACTTCCTCAATGTTCCTTCATCCGCACGCGATTGTATAGAAGAAAAGGCGCGCTCGCTCGGTATAACCGACTCCATGACGTTCGAAGAAAAAATCGCGATTGTCGAACGATATGTGGAAGGCTGCGCGACTTATTCCCTGGAAATTTCCCCGCTCCCCAACGGCGAAGATTTCGTCACGAATTTCCTTGATAAAACCCACAAGGGTTTTTGCATGCACTTTTCCACCGCGGCCGTGCTCATCTTCCGCGAACTCGGTATACCGGCGCGTTATGTCAGCGGTTTTTATGTTGATCGCAGCAATATCATCGCCAGCAGCTATATCAACATAACAGACAGGCAGGCACACGCCTGGGTTGAGGTATACTGCGACGGCGTAGGATGGGCGGCGGTTAACGTTACTCCGGGCTTTCCCACTTCCGGAAACGACCACGGCATATCCGATGCTTCTGATCCCGATACTTCGTCACCCGATATTTCCGACAATTTATACGATGATGAATCACAGAATGA
>JAQVQF010000221.1 GCA_028701715.1 Eubacteriales bacterium
CCGCAACATTGAGAAATTACGCTTACCTCAAGCAGAACAACGCCTGGACAAACCCCGAATTCATGCCTTCCTACACCAAAAACCAGTAACCCAATCTGAAAGGAATATAACGCCATGAAAAAAATCGTCAGTCTTATACTCACCGTCGCCTGTCTGCTTGCGGTGTCCTGTTCCTCAAAAGCCAAGGAGCTTACCTGCTCCGTTGACGAGCTGTTTGATCAAATATCAAAAGTCAACGCCGAAGGCGAGCTTTTCGCCTATGACAGCGAAAGGCTGATCGATGAGCTCATGATAACATCCGACCTTTATTCGGAAGGATATTATATGATACCGAGTCAAACCGTCGGCGTGGAAACAATAGCTTTCTTCAAAGCAACAAACAATGATAGCGCAAAAGCAATAAAAGCCGCTTTCGACATCGTCGTCAGCGACACAAAAAATTATCAGGAAAAATATAATCCCGATAACTACGCGGTAGCCTGCAGCGCCGTCACAAAAATAGAGGGCTTATATGTTTATCTTGTAATGTCTCCCAAAAAAACGGCTATTGTTAAATCTATAAACGATAACCTGAAATAGCAATTATAAAATCGATTACGGCATATGATAAAGGATGGTTATTGATATGAGTCACAGACACCGGAGCAGAACCGCTCTCATATGTTTTCTGCTCTGTATACCTTTGGCGTTTATTGCTTATTTGGGGATAATATATTATACCGACGGCATAAACGCCGGAGAAGTGACCTCCGTTGAGGTATCAGTTCCCGGGAAGGACATAACGGAATATACGGATAAAGAAAATATAAGCTTTTTTGTCGATATGTTTCAAAACGCGACCGGGCTTTCCGCGCCGCTTCGCGTTCCGGACGAATCAACCTGTATAACCGTCAGATGCGTTGGCAGCGTAAGAACACAAACATATAAGATTTATCCCGAGCTTTCCCAAACCGGTTGTATGTTCACGGCTTCGGACGGGAAATATTATCTCATAACTCCCGGCGACGCCGAAATCCTGCTTTCACGCGACGAGCTGGACTACATGTATACCGAAGTGTTTCTTCCGTTCATGTATATTGTCACCGGACAGCTTCAGACAGAGGTAACTCCGGATTTCTATGAATGGCAGTATAAAAAGCAAAACGGTAAATATATTGAATATACCGGTAAAGAGGTAACGGACGTTCAAAACGGAAAAGCGGTGTATTCCATTTATTCCGACAGAATAAACTCAATACATTTTACACGCGACCCCGACGATATAACCGTCGTCATAAGCGACACAAACGGCAATCTTATCGGACAGACCGATTTCAATTCTCTGATATTCGGCAGGGACACAAGGCTTACGGTTACGGTTGAGGCAAGCTGGAAGCTAACCGGGGACAGCAAATGCAACGGAAGCGCCTCGTACTCGTTCGATGTAATTTACGACATACCCGCAGAAATCAGTTTTTCTTCCGAAGAAGCGGAAATAGGCGGTTATGTAACCGTAAACGTAAAATATCTGAACGACGGCGAAACGGTAACGCTCAATTCGGCACTCAATACAGGCGAGCTGTATTTTACCGAAAATGACGGCGTAAAAACCGCGGTGCTGGGAATATCCGACGACAACCTCCCGGGCGATTATGATATCGCATACAGTATCGGCGACAACGGCGGTTCGGTAAAGCTTACCGTTACCGGAATACCGCAAAATGAAAGAAGCGATATTTATCGTCTTAATATATCGGAAACGGATTACCAAGCAAAGCTCGGTGAAAATGCCGCAAATGAGTTCGAAACCATACAAAATTTGATCTTTGACCTGCTTGGGGACGTAACCTATTCACATATTAACGATTTTGCCTCTCCCTCTTCAAATTCTCCCCCCGCTTTGGGCTATGGTGTCAGGATTATTGTAAATATCGACAATTCCGTCGAAACCCAGCTGTTCTATTCCATAGGTAATTCCTATGACGTTATAGAAAATTCCAAGGTAACCGCCGCCGCGGACGGAAAGGTTATATATGCCGGACAATCCTGCACGTTCGGTAATTTAATGGTAATAGATCACGGCTGCGGAGTGTGCACCTGGTATTACGGACTTTCCTCGATGGAAAGAGGCGCGGGTACCGTGGTTCAAAAGGGCTCGATTATTGGCTTCGCCGGCATAAGCTCCTACACAGATAACGCTTCCCTGGGCTTTTGCGTCAGCGCGGGCAGAGAATTTATCAAGCCGCCGACAGAATAACCTATTAATTAAATATCAATAAAACAACATTGCCGCGTCATCCTGTGTGACGCGGCAATGTTTAATTTTAATACATACGGAAAGGATTAAGCGAAATGAAAAGAAAAAATATTCCTCTTTACATTCTCAGAGCCGTGACTCTTATCTCAACGCTGATATATGTTACATATGCATACATAGCGAAAGATGATTTAAGCTATATATCCAAGTTGAAGCTTGCCACCGAGATATACGCCGCCTGCCTTCTTGAGGGTGTGTTCTTCTTCGTCATGACCGATATAACCGGTGTGTTCGCGGAAAAAAAGGGAACATAGGCGAAAGCTCCTTCCGAGACCTTATCATATGCTATTTCAAGGCTTCCATACAAGATTTTTCAAGCAGCATAAACAGCTTTTCCGTATGGAAGCCGTCGTTGACGCAATGATGCAGCTCCGCTGTTACGGGCAGCTTGATGCGTCCGTTATCTTCATGGAATTTTCCTACAATAATAAACGGAATAAATGCGGTGTCGGGCTTGTTGTACGCGGAAAATTCGGCGGGCTTGGACATGGAAAGCGAGGTATGCACTATTTGGTGCATCACCGAAACATGAACGCAGTCGGGCTGCGGGGTGTTGTAATTATACAGCTTCCCGCAGCTTTCGGCTGCTTTTTTATCTTTTTCGAATTGCCAGTAAAACGCGTCAAAATCCTCCGTAAACGGAGTGACGGCATGGGAGAAAAGATTGCTGCCGTCGTTTCTTAAAAGGTTGAAATGCACCTTCAGCTTATCATAACAGCCCGGCTTTCCGTTCATTCGCGCAAAGCGGTAATCAGCGTCGGAATTTACCGTTTTACCTATCGCCCAGCATATCGAAGGATAAAATTTATAACCTTTCGATTTGGTTTTTTCTCTGAAATCGGTAATGTCAATTTCCGCGGTTACGCTGTATGTATAAC
>JAQVQF010000222.1 GCA_028701715.1 Eubacteriales bacterium
GCTGGATTCCCCGGTGATATTCTGCTCCGGCAGAAAAGGCACTGCGTCGCTTACGCCGGACAGCCAGGGCGAAAACCTCTCTCCGCTGTTTGACACGATACTCGAACATATTCAGCCTCCGGAAGGCGACGACACCGCTCCCGCGCAGATGCTGGTATCCTCGGTCGATTACAACGATTATGTCGGCAAGATTGCGATAGGCAGAATAGAACGCGGCGTTTTTAAGCTTAAGCAGGAAATTGCGGTGTGTGATTATCACGATAAAAGCTTAAACCGCAAATCGAGGATAACATCACTTTTTCAAATAGACGGGCTTGCCCGCACTCCCGTCGAAACAGCCAAGATAGGCGACATTGTATGTCTTTCCGGGCTGGACGATATTAATATCGGCAATACCATAACCGAAAAGGAATTTCCAGAACCTTTGCCTTTCGTAAAAATCGGCGAGCCCACGATGGAAATGACTTTTTCTGTCAACAACTCGCCCTTTGCCGGACGAGAGGGCAAATATGTCACCACCCGTCATATACGCGACTATCTGTTCAGGGAAGCCATGAAAGATATGTCGCTGAAAGTGTACGAGACCGATTCCTCCGACAGCTACAGCGTCTGCGGACGCGGGGAGATGCATCTTTCCATCCTTATGGAAAATATGAGGCGCGAAGGCTATGAATTCACGGTTTCCACCCCGCGTATTATATACCGAGAAATCGACGGCGTTAAATGCGAACCGATAGACAGAGTGGTTATCGACGTACCCAAGGAATGTGTTTCCGCGGTTATGGAAAGAATGGGTTACCGCAAGGGCGAACTGACGGAAATGCTGCCCAAGGGCGAAAGAATGCATCTTGAATTTATGGTGCCTACCCGCGGCCTTTTCGGTTATAAGACAGAATTTCTCACCGACACCAAGGGCGAGGGCGTTTTTTCCGCTGTTTTTGAAAGCTATCAGCCTGTAAAGGGTGAGATAACCAAGCGCTTTACCGGTTCTCTTGTAGCATATGAAGAAGGCGAAGCCACCAGCTACGGTATTTATAACGCCCAGGACAGAGGTTCTATGTTTGTCGACCCTTCAAACAGAGTATATGCGGGACAGGTGGTCGGGATTTCCTCAAAAGGCGATGATATTGTGGTCAATGTCTGCAAGAAAAAGCATTTGACGGCAATCCGCTCGACGGGAGCCGACGAAGCTTTACGCCTTGTTCCCCCCATAAAGTTTTCGTTGGAAGAAGCTCTTGAGTTCATAGCGGATGACGAGCTGATAGAGATCACTCCCAAATCCATTCGTATCCGTAAAAGAATACTCGACAATTCGCTTCGCATGAAGGAAAAAATGAAGAGCAGAGACTGATACAAAAATCAATCTCCGCAAAAATAATCCGGCCGTCAAGAGTGCTTGTCAGCCGGATATATATTTATCATTGCGAACAGTATATAAATTATACCGTCCGATTTTGTCGCCTGCTGTTGCAAGCGGCTTTCACAGATCTGTGTTTTATTTTTTCGGTTATCGGAGCAGACCATAGGCAACCACAAAAGCATACTCATCCTTTGCGCTTACCGAAGGGCGCCGTCTGATTCGGTTATCTGTTTGTTCAATTCTTAGGTTGAAATGTCCATGCCGTGACATCCGTAAGATAACAGGTCCAGCTCAGCTGATTATTAACCTCATATAAAGCAGAATTTATTTGATAAATATGCTGCGTCGTTTGTAAGTAAAATGCTTTTTTCATTTTTCTGTAAACAAGCGAGGAAATAATTTTATTAAGCACGGCACAAAACAGTATCATACCGACAATGACCGCAAAAACCAACTCTATATTTTCAACTATAAATGCGATATATTCGGGTATGCTATCCGTATTAACCGGAATAAGCGAGGTATTTATGCTGAAGGTTATTCTTGTTACATTACCGGCTTCATCGGTTACAACAAGAGTATGGCTTCCCCGCGAACTGACATAAGCGCCGTTTGTTAATCCTTTTCCGTCGAGAGTCGCGGTGCCTTCGTTAAAGGTTATCGTACATCCGTCAGAATAGCTTTCACCGTCCGAAACACCGGTTACAACGGGAGCCGTTCTGTCGATTATAATGGTCAGGGACAATTCATTTTCCCCCGTATCCCGTAATATCAGCGTATGGCTGCCCTCTTCCGATATGACGGTTCCGCTCATGACAGTTTTACCGTCAAGCGTTGCGGTTCCCTCCGCGAAATTCACAGTAAAACTGAAATAACAGCCGCTGCCGGATAATCCCGAAACGACGGAGCTTACATTGAAGCGTCTGACGCTGTATGTATCAACCGAATTAACCGATGAAACCGTGTGTACGGTATATTTAAACTGTCCTTCGGATATTATAAATTCTGTTATTTTGTTATTTATGGTATTGTCACCGTTGTTGAAAACAATAAGAGGTTCGGTGCCTGTATTTAATACCTTCCTGATTTCGCTGGTTTCGGTATTGTTTCTGACATAATATATTGCTCCGCCGTATATGTACAGCTTGGTGCAGCCCGTTTCCCCGAGCACATCCTCCGTATAGCTTCTGTCGGTGGGAGAACAGCACAGTTTACCGTTCTGGCAAAAATACCATTTACTGTTTCCGTAAAACATACCCGTATCGATGTCTTCAAAAAGCCCTTCGTATATGGTGCTTGAAGCGGTGGGAATATTGTAACCGCTCCATCCGTAATGATTGAGCTCTTTTATACCGTTGTCGCTGAGCAAAAGATATTTGTGCGATACTCTTCCCTCAATATCATAATCGTCGTTTTCCCAGCCGTTGTCAACCGAGCAGATAGCATCCCCCCATGTCACATCGACATGATACCACTGCCCGTCGACCTTCACCATGTTCCAGGCGTGATTCATGCCATCGCTCTCAATATATTTAACATCAATATCGAGTCTGTTCATTATATCGCAAAAAGCGCGGGCATATCCTGCGCAAACACATACTTTATTTACTATACAGCCATATGAAGAATAAGATACCGACGGTAATGAATTGTTTATTAGGTTTTCTTCGTCATATTTTGTCTGAAGCACAAGATAGTCATGTAC
>JAQVQF010000223.1 GCA_028701715.1 Eubacteriales bacterium
AAAAATGTAAACACAGCGGTTGGCTCGATGAGCTGTATTTCCTCGAAAACGGCGAGAAATACTGGGCGCTCGGCGGCTGGACAAAGGGCTTTCTGATCACCGAGAGCAGGCACAGATTCAACAACAGATACACGATAAAGGAACAAAACGGGCATACGCTTTTGTTTCTTGAAATGAAGCATTTTGCGGACGGCGGCGCGGAAAAGCTTTCCGCTCCCGAAATATGGGTTTATGAAAAAGCGGACAATAAAATTTATCACTCCGCAGATATCAGACGCCGCGATTTTGTTGATTATCCGTTTGTGCCGGACGAAAACGTTCTCGGCGAGTGGAAGGCATGGGATTTTTACAGCCGAGATATTGAACAGGAAGTTGATCCCGCAAAGCAGAACTGGAGCCCTGACGATTTGTTTGTCAGAAGTTTTACTTTTTACCCGGACGGTTCCGCCGAAAGATTGCAAAAAAACGGAAACATCAAATTGAATTGGACAAAGGGCTATACTCTCGAAAAGCGCGAGGAGCTTGCTTCGGCGTATAAGATAAGAATGATTGGCGAAATCGAATATCTGATCGTTGAGTGGAAATCCGGCGATTATGTTTTCGGAAGTGATGCGAGAATCTATCAGTACATTTTTGTAAGAGCATAAAATAAATTCCCACCGCGGAGGAAATTCTATCACGGCGGGATAACTATTACTTGTAAATAATCTCTTCGAACAAAACCTCCTCAGCTGTGACTTCAGAGTAGTTCATTTCGGCAACCCGGCGGAGTTGATTGTTAGCCTTGAGATTTTATTAAATTCCACGGTATCCGGCAATTTCAAATCATGGCAGAAAATCGCGTTTTCTTCGTGATAAGTAATAATACATCTATTTATGATTCTTTCGCTGCTCTTGTTTTCGATTACGGTAACCTTTTAATATAATATTTATTGTAATTCATATTTATCCGACCATATTAAAAAACCGAAGCGGCACCTGCTTTATCGCAAGTACCGCTTCGGGCTCTTTTTGTTTAAATCTGAGTTTTTTCAATAGTGTAACGCCAAAGCCGGTTTCTGTCCTGCTCCGCAGCGTAGGATATGCCGATTCTCGGAGATGCGATGCTTTTTGTTTTAAAATTATTGTTTTCTATCCATAATAAATCGCTTTCGGTTAACGATATTCCGTTTAACGCAACGGTAATACCTAACTCCTTGGTGAGCTTTCCCGGCCCATAAGCGCCTTCTATGCCGCGAATAAGCACGGCTTCCGGATGGTCTTTTTTACCCGTGACTACATTGAGCAGAGCATGTATACCGTAACACAGATAAATATAAGCCAATCCGCCTTCCTCATATAATATTTTTGTTCTGGCGGTTTTTCCTCTGGAAGCATGGCAGGCGGTATCCTCGCTTCCGTAATAGCATTCCGTTTCGGTAATCAAACGCTTTACTATCCGGTCTCCGCAACGGACACACAACATTTTTCCCACCAGATCGCAAGCAAGCCTTGTTGCCGGTTGACAGTAATATTCCTTTGGGAGAATTTTATTTTTCATTAAATTATGAAACGCCGTCAAGCTTGAAGGTGATATCCACATAATCGCCGTCGCCCCATCTGTTCATACGGTAAACTTTCAGAGTTACCTGTTTACCGGCTGAATATTTTGCCAGCTCGGTCGTGAGGTCGCTGTACGATTTAATAACAGTACCGTTGAATTCGGTAATAATGTCGTATATTTCCAAGCCCGCTTTATATATGGCGGTATTGCGTGATATTTCTATGACCAGTACCCCTTCCGGTATACTGTCGGGAAGATCATATTTTTCCCTGGTATAGCTGTCGGAGGTGGGATAGGTGAACACGGTCACGTTGAGCTTTGCGGCGGCTTTTACAAGTCCGGAATCGTCCCTGACTTCTCCGTAATCAATAAGATTATTAATCACAATTACTGCATAGGACATGGGTATGGCAAATCCGAGCCCTTCAAATTCGTCCATAAGCTTGAGGGTATTTATTCCTATAACCTGACCGTGCATATTTATAAGCGGACCTCCGGAATTGCCGGGGTTGATGGACGAGTTGGTTTGGAGAAGCTTCATCGTTTTTACGACCTTACCGTAATCGTTTGTCAGTTCGATATCTCTGTCCACGCCGGATATAACGCCGTTTGTCAGGGTTCCCGCAAGGCTGAGATCGTAAGGGGTGCCTATGGCGATCACCTGATCGCCGACCTTAATCGCGCTGCTGTCGCCCAATTCAAGCGCTGTCAGACCCTCGGCTTCGATTTTAAGAACCGCTATATCGGTCAACTCATCTCGTCCCACAAGGGTTGCGTTATATGTGGTGCCGTCATAAAATTTTACTTCAATAGTGCCGTTGTTTTCCTCGACAACATGATTGTTTGTTACAATATAGCCCTCCTCGGCGTCGATAACAAAACCGCTTCCCAGCGTATAACCCGTTTGAAGAGGTATGTATATGGAACAGCAGCTGGGAGCGCAGGCATCGTATAGCTCGGAAAGCGAGCCGATATTATCGCTTGCCGGAACCGGTGTGATCTTAATGCTTCCGGAATTTTCATATGCAGAGGAGGTATCGCCGGCAGAGCTTGCGTTGTCCGAGGAATCTGTTTGCGACAAGTCGGAAACGTCCCCGTTATCGTATGATTCATGAGTCATAAGAGCGGCGGTCAGCCCTATTACCGATATTATCAGAGCGATGACGACAGTCAGCGTAAGCGCTCTCAGCGCGGCTTTCCGTTTATGACGCACAAATTTTTCGCCATCCCATACATAATTAATATTATTCATTTTTTCTACATGGGAGGTGCGATTCTCGTCGGTGGGCGTTGTGTTTTCGACGGCATACGCGTCGGTATTTTCCTGCATTGATAATCCCTCCGTACCGGTATTGTCTTTGCTTTCGCTGCAGCTTTCGCTGCAGCTTTCGCTGCGGCTTTCTCCGCCGGCGTTTAACGGATTTTCATCAATATTTTCGTTTTTATCAAGGCTTTCGTTTTTATTATCTTTATCCATCTGAGCTCATCCTTTCGTTTGTTTATAATACAATGATATGCTTAT
>JAQVQF010000224.1 GCA_028701715.1 Eubacteriales bacterium
CCGTATATTTCCAGCAATCCGGCAAGAGTGCATGAGGCCTTCCCGGTATAATCCTCCGCGATGTCCGGTGATTCTACCGTAATTTCATCCGCATATTCCGAATATTTCAACGTCACGGAGATCAAAGCCTTGGTTTCAGAAGGAAGCCTTGTAAGAGTAAGCTTGCTGTTTTGAAGCTCGCAGAGCGCGCGGGCATACATCAGTATAAATGCCGCCTCGCCGTCGGCGTTTTCAAAATCCGACTTTTCTATGCATTTTTCAAGCAATTTAACAAGGTCGGGTGATTTAAAATCGTCAAAGCAGAAGGAAACAACCGCTTTATCACCCATAACCGTTATTTTTGCGTCGATACGTCTGCCGTATGAGAGCAGAAAGCAAAGCGTTATGCAGGAAAAAAACACATATTCGAGATCGCGTTTACCGGCGTAGGTCATGACTTTTTTCCCGGCGTCTATAAACAGAATATCCGCGTTTATATGCCGCAGCACGTTTTTCGCCCCTTCGCAGATATCACGCAGCATACGACCTATATCGCACACCTGACCGGCGGCGGGAGAGGCGCCGATGACGAGGCTTATGTATTCGCTGATCCTTTGTTGAATATACAATATGTGGCGGAAGCGTATATCGGATCCGTTCTTGTCCGGCAACGAAGGAGAAGCAAGCATACCAAGCGACAGTAAACCGCGATCCTGAAATCTGCACAGCGCCTCGAGCCGTTTGTTTAACGCGACAGCCATGACATTTGTCCTGACCAGGTAATCGTTTCCGTCAAAAAATATCAGCGCGGGAATAAACCCTATTCCGCAAAGGGTAACTATGGTATATTCGCCGCGGGTCAGCGCTTTGACCGCTTTATGATCGCTCTTGTTAAGATACCTGCCGATACTGCTGCCTTTCCGAAAAGGAGCGCACCTCACTCCGGCCGCCTTGTTCTTGGCGGTTATCATACCCTTGGCATTGAGGAGAATGGCGGGAAATTCGTATGCTTCTACATTATACATGAACTCGCCCATACCCATAAACATTTTAAGGCTGTAAAAACCGGAATAAAATGCGGCATGGACTTTCACCTCACCTTCAATAATTATTCTGTCGCGTTATGCTGCTGCTTTGTATTATCAATTACAAAATAACATAAAATTCGCGGAAAAGCAACCCCGTGGCGAAAATATAGCAAACCATCCAAGCAGCCTTTATTTAACCGAAAACCGCGCGGCTCTATTATGACGGCACGTCGGCGGGGTTTACATAATATTTCCTTGACATTTTATTTTTATATGCTATAATAAAAATGTATTGTTTTTAATAAATAATAATAAGGAGCCAAAAATCAGATGATAATAAAGAGGAATACGAAAACGACGGCGCAAACAAAAGTAAATATTACGTTAAGCTTTAAAAGTGTCACCCGTTTGGTGCTTGCTTTAATACTAACGTTAACGTTAACATTAACGGCATTAACCCTTGTTGCATGCGGTACGGAAGCCGACGTTGTAAACAGCAAGAACAGTTCAGGAGCCGACATATCCGACGGCTTGTCACAGACAGCATCCGAAAGCACATCCTCACAGGGGGTTGATTCCTCCGAGGAGGATTATCTTTACGGATCGAACCTTGAGGTAAAAAATCTGCAGGGAAGAGTTATAAATGTGCTTTGCCGTGACTGGGGAGGATTTTCGATACAGGGTTACAACGGGGAAATAATACAGCGTGAGGATTTTGACGAAAAAGAAGCCGACGCGGTGGATATTGCCAAATACGAGGTCAGAAAGCTGATTGAGGAACGTTATAACTGTAAAATAAAGGGCTCTCTCGATAAATCGGCGCCTGTCGATTTTAATAACAAGGTAAGAAATATGGTTCACGGCGGAACAAAGGCTTACGACATAGTGTTCGACGCTTACGGACATTCCAATCCCCTTGTTACGGAAGGTATTTACATAGATCTTTATTCCGTGGATTCAATTGATTTTTCCAATCCCTGGTGGGACCAGAACGCCGTTAAGGATCTTTCCATATGCAATAAGCTGTTCTTTGCCTGCGGAGATATTAACACCTATGACAACGACGGTACATGGGTGCTGTACTTTAATAAGCAACTGCTCGCAAAAACGCTCCCCGATATAAATCTCTATAATTTGGTTGAAAATAATCAATGGACATTTGACAAATTCGCGGAAATTTGCAAATTCGTTTCCTCGGATACCGACGGTATTGACGGAATGAACGAATTCGACACCTGGGGGCTCGGCACGGAAACCTACAACGTTTATGTCCACGTCATCGCTTCCGGGCAGAAGATATGTCAAAAAAACAATGATGATGAGCCTTATTTTAGCTATCAAACCGAAAGTATGTACAACGTGCTTGACGATGTGCTCGATTTATATCTTGATGACAGCAAAGTTATGGTAGCTAACGGCGGCAAATATAATCACTATACAAATGTTTGGGATGACACCATTATAAAAGCTTTCCGGGAGGGACGCGAGCTGTTTTATATGGGCGGCCTTATCAACGCCGTTTCCTACAGACAGCTGGAATTTTCCTACGGAATACTGCCGATACCCAAATATTTGTCGTCGCAGGATAATTACAACCATTCCGTGTCCTTCCATAACATGTCATGCATGATGATACCCAAGGGCGAATCGGAAGAGGAATATTACGAACTGGGACTTGTTATAGAAGCGCTCGGCGCCGAATCCAAGAATTATCTGACTCCGGTTTATTACGAAAAAGCACTCAAGGCCAAAAACGCCGATACGGAAGAAGACGAGGCGATGCTTGATATAATTTTCAATTCAAGATGCTTCGATCTCGGCGCGGCTTTCAACTGGGGCAATATAATTTCCGAATTCATGAAGCTCGACGTCAACTTTGTTTCACGCTTTGACAGCACGGCCGAAAGTATCAAGCAAGCGATGGAAAATACTATCGAGGCTATAAAAAACAACAACTGAGGGCTGATATCAATGACTTTTATTCAGGGCGTTTTATACGGGCTTTTGCAGGGGATAACGGAATTTCTTC
>JAQVQF010000049.1 GCA_028701715.1 Eubacteriales bacterium
ACAAAACAGAAAAAATCCCAAAAAAGATATGGTAAACATTGCTTTGTTCGCGTTAATATGTTATTATATTTCATAAAAAACGTAAGGAATATAAGAAATGGATTTGAATGTACTAAAACAGATCGCATCAAAACAAATGGAAAACGAGCGCAGCCACACCTGGAAGGAACGCGGCAATAAATATTACCACGGAGAAAGGACCGCAAAGCTGGCGGTGACGCTGCGTAAGCTTATCTTTCCCGACGATCCTTCGCATGATGATATACTGACCGTCGCCGCGTGGTTTCACGATATCGCCAACGGAGCGGAGGAACACGCCGAAAAGGGCGCGGAAATCACAAGAAAACTGCTGTCCAATTTGTGTTCTCCCGCGGAGCTTGACGAAATCTGCGGGATAATAGCGGTTCATGACGACAGGTATTCCGACAGGGCGATGTTTTCCGACCGGGTTAAGCTGCATCAGGACGCCGATCATCTCGACCATTTCGGCACTTTTGAAATCTGGATGAAATTTTTGTATGCGGTTTCGCATGACATGACAATAAATAGTATAAAAGATCACATGGTTAAGGTGTTTCCATCTCATACCGTAATTTTTAGGAACGAATTGAATTATGAAATAAGCAAATTGATTTACGACGATAAAGCAAATTTCCAAAAAAGCTTTATTGAACGCTTCGCGGTGGAATTATCCGGAGAAATATGTAATTCGGACGAAATAATAAAAAAATGGCGTCTCACAGAGGACATTAAATAAAAGAAGGAATACTTATGCCAAAGCTTGAAATAACAAACATGGTTATGATACAGGATAAAACCACCGGCAGGGTGCTGGTGCAGGAGAGAATAAAATGCTGGTGCGGCATAGCCTTCCCCGGCGGGCATGTCGAAGACGGCGAGACGATTTACGACAGCGCGGTGCGCGAGGTTAAGGAAGAAACCGGGCTTGACGTAAAAAATCTCATCCCATGCGGGTTCATGCAGTGGTTCAACAACAAAACGAAAGACAGATATTTCGTTTACTTTTATAAAACCTCCGACTATTCGGGCGACCTTTTCGAAAAAACTGACGAAGGAAAGGTATTCTGGGTAAGACCCGAAGAGCTGTCCGATATGAACACCCCGGGGAATTTTAAGGAATACCTGCCCGTGTTTTTCGGCGATAAATTTACGGAAGCATATTGCTCCTGGAATGACGATATAAAGTACGATATGACAAAGAAAAATCCATACGGAATTGTTTTCAGATGAACATGATGAAATTCATAAAGACCGAGCCTGTCACAAAGGGCTGGTCGTGCGACAAAAAATACCGTGTCACAAAGGCCGACGGAACTGAATATCTGCTTCGTGTGTCTCCCGTCGGGCAGTACGAACGCAAAAAAGCGATGTTTGAGATGACAAAACGCGTCGCTTCCCTCGGCGTGCCGATGTGTGTTCCGGTTGAGTTCGGAGTATGCGAGGACGGAGTATATGCATTGCAAACCTGGATAGACGGAAAAGACGCGCAGGAAGTTATTCCTTTGCTTTCTGACACACAGCAGTATATTTTTGGGTTGGAAGCGGGGAGGATACTTAAAAAAATTCATTCCATTCCCGCGCCGAAAGGTCAGGAGGACTGGGAAATCCGTTTAAACCGCAAGCTTGACCGCAAGGTAAAAGCATACCGCGAATGCCCGATAAAATTTAAAGGATCGGAGGCAATGGAGGAATATATAAGCGAAAACCGCCATCTGCTGAGGAGCCGTCCCCAATGCTATCAACACGGGGATTACCATATCGGCAATATGATGCTTTCCGGCGGGAAGCTGTATATTATCGACTTCGACCGCGACGATTTCGGTGATCCGTGGGAGGAATTCAACCGTATTGTTTGGTGCGCGCAGATGTCGCCGCTGTTCGCGTCCGGCATGGTGAACGGATACTTTGACGGTAATATTCCGATTGAATTCTGGAAATTGCTTGTCCTGTATATTTCGGGTAATATGCTGTCATCTTTTCCGTGGGCGCTGCCCTTCGGCGAAGAGGAGGTAGAAACGATGCGGCGGCAGGCAAAAGAGGTGCTTGCCTGGTACGACGATATGAAAACCGTTATACCGAAATGGTATTCGGAAGGCTTCTGTATTCAGTATATTAACGGTATGCCCTGCAAGCTGAAATCGCCCTTTGACTTCGGTTTTCTCGACCGTTACGGTAAGGTTTTTAAGATATTCGACGATCAGGATTCGGGAAATATTTGCTTCGGCACGGAAAAGGACGGCAAAAGGTATTTTATCAAGTTCGCGGGCGCTCCGGCGGAACGCTATAACGGCGATATTAGAACAGCGGTTGACAGGCTGAAGAACGCCGTCAGGGTATATACCGACCTTGCACATCCCTGCCTTATTAAGCTTATTAAAGCGGAGGAAATCGGAGGAGGCTTCGCCGCCGTGTTCGAATGGGCTGACGGCGATTGCATGGGGCGCATGTATCCGGAATCCCACAGGGCGTTTATGGCGCTTCCGGTTGAGGAAAGGCTGAAGGCTTTTGACGATATCCTCTCTTTCCATGAATATGTCAACGGGTGTGGATATGTCGCGGTGGATTTCTATGACGGCAGTATAATGTATGATTTCAAAAACCATAAAACAATTATATGCGATATAGATTATTATGTTAAAAAGCCTTATATTAACCCTATCGGGCGCATGTGGGGCAGCTCCCGCTTCATGTCTCCGGAGGAATTTATAAAGGGCGAAGCGATAGACGAAGTGACAAATGTCTATACAATGGGCGCGACCGCGTTCGCGCTGTTCGCGGATTATAAAAGGGACGCGGCAGGCTGGACGCTTTCCGCAAATAAATACAGTGCAGCTGTTAAAGCCGTAAGCGGAAACCGCTCGGAAAGACAGAATTCCATAAAGCAGTTTACGGAAGAGTGGAGAACCACAGATTAATTTAGGAGAGAGAAATGATAAAGCTAATCGCACTCGACCTTGACAGGACACTGCTGCACACCAATAAAGAAATATCAAATTACAGTATTAAGATTTTAGAAAAGTGCCGCGAACGCGGAATTTGCGTGATATATGCCACGGCAAGGCCTGTCAGGGCGGTCGAAAGCTACCGCAGGCTCTTCAACCCGGACGCAGCGGTCTATCATAACGGCGCGGTTATACATATTAACGGTCGTATTATAAAAAACAGTATAGACAAAGAATTAACACGCGGTATTCTCAGAGATATAGAAAAAATTCTTCTCGGGGCAAAACTGTCAGTCGAAATAGACGACATACTGTACGCGAATTTCGACGCCTCGGTTTATTGGAGCGGCGAAGCAACAAGACAGACGGATTTTTCGGACCTGCCGGAAACGGGAGCGGATAAAATAATCGTCGGGGTTTCTTCAATGGATCAGATTAACGCCGTATCGGCGGTGCTGCCGGATTGCGTTTATATTGAAATGGCCGACAATAAAGTTGGGCTGATTGTCAGCAGAAGCGTAAGCAAGCTTAAAGGAATTAAATATATAGCCCATGAATTCGGTGTTTCGCTTGCGGAAACCGCCGCTTTCGGCGACGATTTTAACGATATAGAAATGCTTAAGGAGTGCGGAGCTGGTGTTGCGGTTGCAAACGCCATTCCGGAAGCAAAGAACGCCGCCGGTTTTATAACAGGTACTAACGACGAGGACGGTCCCGCTATATGGATAGAGACTAATATATTATAAAATTTGAATTTATTGTTTATTGCGATTTCATCGAGGAGCAACGATATGAAAGCGGTTATATTCGATTTATTTGAGACTCTTATCACCGAATGGGTGACGGAAAAGTACACATCTGCGCTCTGCGCCGCGGATCTCGGCGTCAACCCCGCGCTTTATAGGGAAATATGGGAATCCATGAACGACTTGCGGAATACGGGGAAAATCACCCACGAGCAGGCGGTGATACTAATATGCGAAAAAGCGGGAGTTCCGCTTTCGGCGGAAAAGCTCGCTTATGTCGTTTCCCACAGGAAAATCGCCAAGGAATACTGCATAAATTACCGTCATGCTGATATTCTGGATATGCTTTCGGCACTGAGGTCAATGGGTATAAAGATAGGATTAATCAGCAACTGCTTTTCCGAAGAAGCTGAAGCATTCCATAAATCACATCTTCCGGCATATTTCGACGCTGCGGTTCTGTCATATGAGGCAGGAATAACTAAACCCGATCCGGAAATATATAAGCTTTGCGCGAAAAAGCTCGGCGTTTTACCGTCCGAATGCCTCTTCGTAGGTGATGGTGGGAGTAGTGAGCTTAAAGGTGCGGAAAGCGTCGGGATGAAGCCGCTACGAGCTATGTGGTTTTTAAACCGTTATGCTAAAAACATTGAACAAATGCCGTTTAATCAAGCGGAAACGCCAGATGATGTGTTGAAATACATTATATAAAAAGGTACTTAATAATGACTTCTGAACAAATAAAAACCATACTGTCACTTCATAAGCTGCCAGTCGGTGAAATTGAAAAATGCAACGTGGGTTTTCGCAACGAGGTTTGGTTCATCGGCGACTATGTGGTAAAGCTGTACGGTAAGAATACATCCGGATATGCTAAAGAGCTTTGGTTTTATAAAACCGCTTCGCCTTCTTACGCTCCGGAGCTTATCGCTTACGGTGAAAATTATATTATCTTAAGCCGCATACGCGGCGAAGGGCTTTACCATCTTTGGCGGGATATGGACAATACGCAACGCGAAGCGACCGTGGAAAAGATCGCGGATATCGCTTGCAAAGTAAATAGGGTTTCCTTAAAAGGCGGGGAAAGCTATTTTAATATAGTCCCGGACTGGAAAGCTTACATGCTGTCGAGGATAGAATGCGACCTTGAGGAGCTTGAGAAGATAAATGGGATTCCTCCTTTCCTTGCGGAGCAAGTACGCAGCTACATGCATGAAAATTCCGGCTGTCTTGACGATAAGACGCTTTATCTCGTTTACGCCGACCTTCATTTTGATAATCTTATCATTGATAAAACTGGAAAACCATATCTGTTGGATTATGAAATGCTTGAAACCGCGCCTCGTGATTTTGTCCTCGATGTCTGGCAGAGAATGACGATACACCCGTTCACTTACGCTAACGAAGCCGACCACGAGCTGACTTTACCGAAGGATTATACATATATATTATCATGGATGCGGAAATACGCTCCGGAGCTGTTTGATCATCCCCGCGTCAGCGAGAGGGTAAATTTATACGGCATATTATACGAGCTTGATATACTGCGGGACTATCCAATGGGGGACTGGCCAATTGAGAGGATGGAAAAATATTTAAAAGGGGTTGAATGGTGATGAGCATAACAATCAAATATCTTCAGGAATATATAAAATCAAATGATTTTAACCCCGAAGCAAAGGACGGGTATTTCATGAAGCTTGCGGAGGAAGTGGGGGAGCTTTCCCGCGCTATGCGTAAGAACTTACGTCCTCAAGCCGAAGGGCAGATAAAGGAAACCGTTGAGGAAGAGCTGTGGGATGTGATATATTACGCGCTCGCCATAGCCAATTTGTACAATATTGATCTTGAAAAAATTATACCCGCCAAAGAGAAGATAAACAATGAAAAATACGGGGATTCTATAGTTTTCAAATGCGAATAGAAGGAAAAACAAATGGAAGATGAATTTGTAATAAGATTCGCATCGCTTTCCGACGCGGAAGGGATACTCGCGGTTTACGCTCCGTTTATTACTGACACCTGTATCTCATTTGAAACGGAGATTCCGTCCGTCGAAAGCTTCAGGGAAAGGATGCGCGGGATAATGACCGCGTACCCGTATTTGGTTTGCGAAAAAAGCGGCGTTATAGTGGGCTACGCTTACGCTTCAAAGTACAGCGAGCGCGCGGCGTACCGTTACAGCGCCGATGTTTCGATATATATCGCTCCGGAATATCACAGAAAAGGTATTGGAAAACAGTTATATACGACGCTGCTTGAAATACTGAAGGAACGCGGCTTTTACACCGTGTTCGCCTGTATAGCGGGTAAGAATAAAAAAAGTGAGGACTTCCATTATTCTTTCGGCTTTGTCAAAGTCGGTGAATTTCATAACGCGGGCTTCAAGCACGGCAGGTGGCACAACATTATATGGATGGAAAAACCGCTTCGCGAATATACCAATCCGGAGGATGCGTTATGATTATGTCCGCTTCACGCCGCACGGATATACCGGCACTGTACGCCGAATGGTTTATGAACCGTATCCGCGAGGGCTATGTGCTGACGCGCAATCCCATGAACCGTGCACAGCTTTCAAGACTTACACTTTCTCCGGACATCGTCGACTGCATTGTTTTCTGGACCAAGGACGCGGCGAATATGCTCCCTTATTTAAACGAGCTTGACCGGAGAGGATACAAATATTATTTCCAATTCACGCTCACGCCCTACGGCAAGGAGCTTGAACCGGGACTGCGCGAAAAAGCCGGCATAGAAGATACCTTTATAACGCTTTCCGAACGAATAGGGAAAAGCCGCTTGGTCTGGCGTTATGATCCCGTTATATTGAACGAAATCCACGATATAAAATATCATAAAACGCAGTTTTGGCGTATGTGTAATAAATTATCGTCTTATACAGACACGGTGACGGTCAGCTTTGTGGATATGTATTCAAAGTTCAAAAATATAGGAGCGGATATCATCCGCCCGCTCGCGGATGACGAAATTTTTGAGCTTGCCGTATTTATCGGTACAACCGCAAAGGAATTCGGCTTGAAAGCGGTCGCCTGCTGCGAAAAATACGATCTTACGCCATACGGCATAGGAAAATCAAGCTGCATTGACCGCGAGCGCATAGAAAAGCTGCTCGGCTGTCCTCTGGATATCGGCGCGGATAAAAATCAGCGTCCGGGCTGCGGCTGCTGTGAAAGCGTCGATATCGGCGCGTATGACACCTGCACCAACGGCTGCGTTTACTGCTACGCCAACGACGGCGTAATAAAATCCGCGCGCCGCCGCGCCGCTCACGATCCGTTAAGCGGGCTGCTCACGGGCTTTGTCGCGGAGGGTGAAGCAATAAAGGAAAAACAGTTAAAAAGCAATAGAATATGATGACGAGGGAAGATGAGCATATGGACGGCAATCAAAATATTTTCAAAGGTTTTCCGCGCGGTATAAAGGAATTCCTTGAAAACCTTAAATTCTGCAACACGATGGAAGCTCAGACCGAAAACATCGTCGAATACAAAAGGCTGATAACCGAACCTCTCGGGCTGCTTTATGAAGCGCTGCTTCCGACGGTAAATAAGATCAGCGACAGGCTCGAAACCAAAAAGCAACGGTGCGTATCTTCGCCCTATACCGACCGACGTTTTTCGCCTAAAGCGCCGCTCAAGGAGTATGTTTATATCCGTTTTCGTCAATATGGCAAGGATGAAAATGTTCCTTCCGTTTATTTCGATATGGGCGCGGATTATTATTCCTACGGGCTTTGGATATTCAAGCGGACTCCCGCAGGCATGAATGCGCTGCGCAATGGCATCATGTTGTCGCCGGGAAAATATACTTCCGCACTCGACACCGCGCTGTCAGCAGGTCTTGCAATCGGAGGAGATAGCTATAAAAAGGATCATTTCCCGGAAATGCCGGATTCGCCGTTAAAATCCCTGTTAAACCGCAAGCAATTCTATATAGGCAGGGATTTTCCCGTGGGCGAAAACATATATACAGCCGCGTTTGCCGACGAAATAGCCGCCGCGTTTACGGCATTGGGAGAATTTTTAAATTTATTGGAGGACGAAACCTTCTGTCTGTAAAGCAATACCGAAATAATGCACAACCAAAGAATTAAGCAATTTTTATCAATCATCACCGCGGCGAAGCGGTTATTATAATATCTTGAGGGCATTATGGATTACCGCGAACATATTATAAAAGCAATCGAATATATCGAGGAAAACCTTTGCGGTGAACTCAGCCTTTCCTCAATCGCGCGCGAAGCGGGTTATTCGGAATATCATTTCGTACGCGTTTTCCGCAAAGCGACGGGGCTGACTCCGGCGAATTATATACGCAAACGCAGAATCACGGAAATTGTAAAGTGTATGGACGGTACCGAACGCTCCTGCTCCGATATCGCTTTTGAATATGGTTTCAATTCAAAGGAGAATTTCGTTCGTGCTTTTAAATCAGAACATAATATACTCCCGACCGAATACAGATCGGCTAAAAACAGCTTGAAATTGTACGAAGCGATAGCCTTTGATCAGCAGCCGTTGGATATTACGCCTGATATTATTAATTTAGAAGCTTTCATTTTGATTGTTTATAAAAGCGACGAGGCTTATCCGCCTGATTTCTGGAACAAATACAACGGTCGGATGTGGTCCAAGTGGTTATCCGGCGGACAGGTATGCGAGGATTACGGCGTCAGCACATGGAACGCGGCGGAAAATAAATTGGACTATTTTATTGGTATAAAGGAAGAAAACGCCTGCGGCGATACAACCGACACCTTGAAGTTGAAAATTAAAGGCGGCTTATATGCCGTTTTCTCAACGCCCAAGACCTCGCCGTATAATTTTATAAATACCATTCACCGTACATGGGCCTATATTCTGAATGTCTGGATGCCACAAAGCATATACCGCTGCGCGGTAGGCAATGCTTATCAGTTTGAGAGCTATGTGGAAGAAAGCCGTGCTTTCAGCGAAAAAATTTATATACCGATAGAGGTGAAACAGCGTTGATATGCTGACAAGAGATGAATTCAACAAAACCGCCATGCGGTTATATGATTTTTGCGAATATCCCGCGGTGCGTTACAAAATCCTGTTTCACCTGCTGGACAAGCCATATGACGACAAGGAATTGACCGCGTTGCGTCCGGCTTTCCTCGCAAGCGATATTGTAGAGGAGCTATATCGTGAGCAGGACAGGAACGGCGGCTGGGGCAAATTTCAATCCAAGGATTATTCGGCGAAAGATAAATTCCCGACTTCTATGACTGCAATCAACCGCTGTCTTTATATCGGTCTGACTATAGAGGACCGCGATATTCTGCTTTGCGCCAACGAATATCTCGAATCCCTGTTAAACGGAACCGCGCGGGAAAAATTCCGCAACACAAACGAAAGGGTAATCCCGTGGAATGCGGCGTCCTTTTGTAATCTGATCGAAGCTGTTAAGCCGTATAACGAAGTATGCGACAATACATATTTTGACTGGCATTATATCGCCGGGCGCGCCTTTGAGGACGGCGAATATTCCTATGAACGCGAGCGCGCCGCTCAACACGAGGTATTTTGGACACGGGAGGAAAGGCTTGTTCCGATGCAGACGGAGCTGCTGCTAAAACGACGTGATCAAATTCCGTCCGAGCTGGAAAACGCCATGCTCCGTCATTACGGCGAACACGCCAATCAACACGGCTATTTCTGGCAGGAAACGCCGACAAAGCTGCCTGAAAATTTCGTATACAATAAAACACGCCGATGGTTCGCCACCTTCAACTATATTAACCAATTCCGCGGATCGGCTCTTTACCTCGCCGATTCGGTAAATTGGCTTATGGAAAACCGAAACGCGGACGGTTTATGGGATTGGGGTACGCAGGTCAAGGATCCGTGGGGCTATTTCGGCTATTTTTCCACCGGTAAAAGTAATGGTCATAATCGGGTTGTGGACTGTACTGTGGAAATATTGAGCTTTTTAAAGAAGTATCTCGACCATAATGAATGAAACCCAGCAAGATTTATCAACACCTTCTTTTATTAATTTGATATAATATTATATACTTTTCAGGGAAAATCGATGTTGCTTACAGTCCCGAAGGTAAAAAAACACGGAGGAATTATTATGAAAATTTTAAACGGTATTCCCGGCTACGCGGTATATGAAACGAACTTTGAAGCCGCGCGGCTTGCGTTGAATTTTTTGGGTGAAAATTATTCGGCGTCGTATTTTCACGGCATCGCCGGAACCGCGTTCCGTATCGGCGGTATCTGCCCGTGCGCTCCGACCTGTACCCTTTCCATGAATGTTACGGATCTGATAAAGCTCTTCGGTTATAATTATGAGGAAATTACATATGACGACGCGAATAAAGAAGGGTCTTTAGCCAAGCTGGTAAATGCCGTTCGCGAGTCAATTGACGGCGGAGTCCCGGCTCTTGTCTGGAACGCCTTTACGCAATGCGAATGGGACCTTGTTACAGGCTATGACGAAAACGAAAAGGTTTTTTACGGCAGAGGCGCGTATCCGATGTATTCCGGCGATTATGGTAAAAATCCCTGGAATAAATCGCTGGAGCAAGCCGGTCTGACCGGGCTTACGGCAATCATAATAAAACGCGGCGACGGCAGGCTTGACAAGAAAGCGGCGGAAATCGCCGCCGTTAAAGAAGCGGTACGGCACGCAAACGACAGCGAAAACACGGATAAGCTTTGCGGCGGAAAATGGGTATTTCTGCAAGGCAAAGCGGCATATCAAAGATGGGCGGATGATTTTTCAAAGCCCGAATATAAGAGGGGCATGGGCGATGCGTATTGTATTGGCGTATACTCAAGCTGCCACGCGCAGGCGGGTTTGTTCTTGAGCGGTATAGCGCCGGATTATCCGGAAGCCTCAGCCTTATTAACGGAAGCGGCGGAGCTTTTCGACAAAGAGGCCGAAAAGCTCGGAAAACTGAAGCCGTTGTTGGATTGGAATTCCCCGGAAACCGACGTTAAGCGCAACGAAAGCGCAGCGGTTCTTTTAAGAGAAGCGGCGGAATATTACGCAACGGCAATCGATTTGCTGTCAACCGCCGCCGATACAATACAAACAAAATAACATATTATTAAGGTAATAAAACGCCGCTTTCCGTAGCGGCGTTTTATCGCGTATATCGTTTATATTGACAATTACATAAGATTTCGATAATATATATAGAGTACGGGGGTGATGTTTATGGCGAATCTTTTCGACTATCTCGACTGGCGCGGAGATTTGAAACTCGGCAGGTCGCCTTTCTGCGGCGTGGACGCGCTGGTGTTAGCGGAGCTTTCATACCTTGATTATTCCGATATGGTTCCTTCTCCAAAAGCGGGCGGCAGTATAAGTATCGAGGAAGCGTCAAGGCTTTATTTTCAGAAGCATCCCGAAAAGGACGCAAAAATAGGCGCGATAGTGCCGGCGAGGATTGTCGATTTACTAAGACAAGCGGCGGGCTGCCCGCGTTACGCGGCTCTTGAGCTTTCAAGCTTTGTCAATGTGATAGACACCAAGGCGGAAGAGCAATTTTCGGCCATATGCGTACATACGGATGAAAAGACGATATATGTGGCGTTTCGGGGAACAGACGACACCATAGTCGGCTGGCGGGAAAATTTCAATATGTTTTTCAAAGCGCCGGTGCCGGCACAGCTCCATGCGGCGGAATACCTTGAAAATGTCGGAAGAAGCTTTCCGGGCAAGCTGATTGTCGGCGGTCACAGCAAGGGAGGCAATCTGGCAATTTGGGCGGCGGCTCACTGCTCGCCTGACATTACGGCGCGAATCACCGTCGTTTATAATTTTGACGGGCCCGGATTTTCCGTGGATTTCAAGAATACCGACGGTTACAACACCGTAAAGGGCAGAATCCGTACCATTGTTCCCGAATGCTCCGTCGTGGGGATGTTTTTAGACCATGAGGAAAGGTATATGGTCGTAAAAAGCGCCCGCAAGGGGATAATGCAGCACGACGCCCTGTCCTGGGTTGTCCTCGGTACCCGTTTTGATTACGCGGACGGCTTGTCGTCGGAGATCAAACGCTTAAACGACGTGCTGGCATCCTGGATAAACAACATGGACAACGCGCACCGTGAAAAATTTACCGAATGCTTCTTCGGGCTGCTGCTTTCCACAAACGCCGCAACGCTCACGGATCTTGTGTCCGATAAAAAATCATTGCTTAAAGCGGTGACATCCGCCGACGTCGAAACACGCAGAGCGCTGCTGGGCGCGTTCAAGCTGCTGCTGGGCGAAAGCAAAAAGAGCGTCGCCATGTGGTTGAAAAAGCCGCCGAAGAAAACAGAAGAGCATACATAATGTCCACTGAATAAATCAAAAACCAAGCCGCGATGCGGCTTTCCCGGCATAATAAATACGCCGGATTCAATGAGACATCAAAAAATGCTGTAAATTCATAAAAACTTTAGTTTTTATGAATTTATGCGGCATACGCCGCATGAACAAACCGTTATACGGTTTGTTCAGCA
>JAQVQF010000050.1 GCA_028701715.1 Eubacteriales bacterium
TGCGTCTGCCGCGCGGTGGTGGAAAACGGGCTATATGCCGGCGCTCTTCCGTTAAAATTATATTATATATCTAATTTTTTCCGCTATGAAAAGCCTCAGGCGGGGAGAAGCCGTGAATTTTTCCAGTTCGGCTGCGAAACCTTCGGTCCAGATTCTCCGTATGCCGACGCGGAGTCGATACTCCTCGCGGATTCGGTGCTTAAGAAGTTGGGTATAAATAATTATGTCCTTCATATAAATTCCATCGGCTGCGCGGACTGCCGCCCCGTTTACAGAACGGCGCTTAAAGAATACTTTACAGCTCATTCTAACGAGCTGTGTGAAACCTGCAGGGCAAGGCTTGAAACCAACCCTCTGCGCATACTCGACTGTAAATCCGCCGTTTGTTCTCAAATAGCGTCAAACGCGCCGAAAACTGTTGATTATCTTTGCAAAAAATGCGGCGAAAATTATAATAATCTTAAAGGTTTACTTAAGGATTCGGGTTTACAATATAACGAAAATCCCAAATGCGTAAGAGGGCTTGATTATTACACGGGTATTGTTTTCGAATTCGTGCACGGCGGAATAGGCGCACAGGCGGCGCTCGGAGGAGGCGGCAGATATAACGGGCTTATCGCCGAACTCGGCGGACCGGAACTCCCCGCCATAGGTTTCGCGCTGGGCATGTCAAGGCTTTTGCTTGCCATTGAAGCCGATAAAGCAAGCATCTATTCACCGGACAAGCCCCTGTTGTATATCGCGCCTGTCGGCAATTCGGCTTCGGGTCAGGCCTTCCTGCTTTGCGAAAAGCTCAGGAAAGCGGGAATCCCCTGCGAAACCGACCTCACCGGCCGTTCCGTCAAGGCTCAGATGAAATACGCCGATAAAAACGGATTCGGTTATGTATGCGTAATCGGCGACGACGAGCTTGCCGCGGGAAATGTCGAAATTAAAAACCTTTTAACCGGGGAAAAGCAAAATGTCCCCATAGCTCCGGAAGAATTTATCAAAATATTAAAGTAAAATATAAACGCAAGGCGTTTTGCCGAAACGTTAAAGGCTGAAAGCGGAAAGCCGGATGTCGAAAGGATAAACAAATGACAGAGTTTTTAGGTGAGTCCCGAAGAACTCATTACTGCGGGACGGTAAATGAAGGCTTAATCGGCAAGCGGGTCGCCGTCGCCGGCTGGTGTCAGCGTCAGCGGGACCTGGGACAGCTTATATTTATAGATTTACGCGATCGCACGGGCATTATACAGCTTGCCTTTGACGATGAAACAAAGCTTGAAATATTTGAAAAAGCGTCGTCGGTGAGAAGCGAATATGTACTTTTTGCCTGCGGTGCGGTCAGAGAGCGTTCGTCAAAAAACCCCAACATACCCACCGGGAACGTGGAAATAGCGGTAACGCAGCTTAAAATACTTTCAATCAGCGAAACGCCTCCGTTTGAGATACTCGACAATACCAACACGGGTGAGGATTTGAGGCTGAAATACAGATACCTTGATCTCAGAAGACCCTCTCTCATGAACAATCTCATTTTCAGAAGCAAAGTCGCAAAAGCAACCCGTGATTATTTTAACGAAAACGGCTTTATTGAAATAGAAACCCCTATGCTCATAAAATCCACACCGGAAGGCGCGCGTGATTATCTTGTACCGTCAAGGGTGCATAAGGGCTCTTTCTATGCGCTTCCGCAGTCACCGCAGCTTTACAAGCAGATTTCAATGGTGGCGGGCTTTGACAGATATATTCAGATAGCGCGCTGCTTCCGTGACGAGGATCTGCGCGCCGACAGGCAGCCGGAATTTACCCAGATAGACTTCGAGATGTCTTTCGTCGATGTCGAGGATATATTGAGCATAGCGGAAGGCTTTGTAAAGCGTCTTTTCAATGAGGTTATGGGAAAGGATATAGCCGTTCCGCTTCCGCGGTACACCTATAAAGAGGTCATGGAGCGTTACGGCAGCGACAAGCCGGACATACGATTCGGCATGGAGCTTATCGACCTGACAGACGAGATTAAAAATTCAACCTTCCCGGTGTTCGCCGCCGCTATCGCGGAAGGCGGCTCGGTCAGATGCATAAACGCCGCGGGCGGCGCGGACAAGCTGACAAGGAAGGAAATAGACAAGATCACCGAATACGCCAAGGGCTGCGGGGCAAAGGGTCTTTGCTGGCTCAAATATACAGAAGGCTCCGTTTCGGGTTCGTTTACTAAGTTTATGACAGAATCCGAGCTTGAGGCGATAAAAGCAAAAGCCCAAGCCAAGGACGGCGATGTCCTACTCATTCTCGCGGACGGCGACGACAGCGTGGTGCTGCCGACGCTCGGGCTTATCCGTTTACAAACGGCAAGTAAGCTTGAAATAAAAAGAGAAGGCTACAGCTTCCTCTGGGTAGTCGAATTCCCGTTCTTTGAATATGACAAGGAACAGGGCGAATGGGTGGCAATGCACCATCCCTTTACGGCTCCGCTCGACGAATGTCTGCCGTATCTCGAAACCGACAAGGCAAAGGTAAGAGCCAAAGCGTACGATCTTGTGCTAAACGGAATCGAGCTTTCAAGCGGCTCAATAAGAATAACCAACCCCGACCTTCAGGCTACGATATTCCGTTTGCTCGGGCTTACCGAAACGGAAGCAAAAACAAAATTCGGCTTTTTAACCGAAGCGTTTAAATACGGCGCTCCTCCTCACGGAGGAATGGGGCTTGGACTTGACAGACTGGTTATGCAAATGCTCGGCTCGTCCTCGTTGCGGGAGGTTGTCGCTTATCCGAAGATGCAGAATGCCTCGGAGCTTATGACCGAATGCCCGACCGGGGTGCCCGTAAAGGCGCTCGACGAGCTTGGGATAACGCTGAAAGGATGAAAGGAGAAGATATATAAATGGTTGAAATAAAAAATCTGTGTAAAAATTTCGGCGACAAAAAAGCTGTAATCGACGTTTCGTTCAATATAGAGGAGGGCGAAATCGTGGGCTTTCTCGGCCCGAACGGTGCCGGAAAGTCTACCGCGCTTAATATCCTGACCGGATTTCTTTCCGCCACAAGCGGTTCGGCAAGGATTGACGGCATTGATATTCTTGAAAATCCGCTTGAGGCGAAGAAAAAAATAGGCTTCCTGCCGGAACAACCCCCGCTTTATCCCGAAATGACGGTTAAGGAATATCTCAACTTCTGCTTCAGCCTTAAAAACTGCACCCTTCCCCGCAAGCAGCACGTTCGCGAAATATGCGAGGTCGTGAAGATTGTGGATGTCTACGGCAGAATGATAAAAAACCTTTCCAAAGGCTACAGACAGAGGGTGGGTATCGCTCAGTCGCTCATCGGTAATCCCGAGGTTTTGATATTCGACGAGCCTACCGTCGGGCTTGATCCCAAGCAGATAATAGAAATAAGAAATCTTATACGCCATTTAGGCAAAAACCATACGGTTATTTTATCCACTCATATACTCCCGGAGGTACAGTCGGTATGCGACAGAATAGTGGTCATAAACAAAGGCAGAATTGTGGCTAACGAAAGAACAGAAAACCTCATAAACGCAGTCGAGGGCACAAAGCGGCTTGTCGCCAAGATAGTCGGTCCGGAGGATTCCGTTCTTAACCTCCTGCGTTCGACGCCGGGCGTGAAATACGCCGAAAAATTAGGAAGGCGCGACACCGATTCGGTAAGCTATCTTATAGAGAGCGAGGAACGTGTGGACGTTAGGAAACCTATTTTCTACGCGCTTTCCAAAGCGACTTATCCGCTTATCGGTCTTGAGGGCGACGAAATTAATCTTGAGGATATATTTATTCGTCTGGTTGATCCCGATAAAAAGGATAAAACAGAAAAACGCAGAAGGCAAACCCCTCCTGCAAGCCGCGGTTCCGCGGAGAAAGGATGACAAATCGGTATGTTCGCAGTATACAGGCGTGAGCTACGCTCATATTTTATAACACCGATAGGTTATATTTTCGCAGGGATGTTTCTTGCTGTTTCGGGACTGTTGTTTTCCTTCACAATACTTCAGACAAACAATTCCGGCGACTACACATATGCGGGAATGTATGAATATTTCCTATATCTTCTTTTTGTGTTTTCAATATTGATACCTCTTCTCACCATGAAGCTTTTGTCGGAGGAAAAAAAGCAAAAAACCGAGCAGCTGCTTATGACGTCGCCGATTTCACTGACAGGTATCATTATGGCAAAGTACTGTGCCGCGCTGACCATATTCGCCGGCACTCTCGGTGTTAACTTTTTTAACTTTCTTCTGCTTCTGAAATACGGCTCTCCCAATATGACAATAGTAATGTCGAATATATTGGGCTTGTTCCTTATAGGCGCCGCTTTTATCGCGGTGGGCGTTTTCCTTTCCTCGCTCACCGAAAACCAGCTTGTCGCCGCGGTATCCTCAATAGCGGTGGAGGTAGCGCTGTTGCTTGTGGGTATACTTGTCAATAAAATTGAACTAACCTTTTTCCGGGTGTTTCTCAGATGGTTTTCGGTGCTCGATCGTTATGATCCCTTTACCGGAGGCTATTTCGACATTGCGGCAATAATCTATTTTATATCTTTCACCGGGGTGTTCCTTTTCCTGACGATACGTGTTTATGAAAAACGCCGTTGGTCATGATGTTTAAAAATTTTGCGTAACAGAAAGGGATAATAAATGGGAACAATTAAAAGCACTATTAAATCCAATAAATTTAAATACGGCTCCTATTCGGTTATATTTATCGCGGTGTTTGTCGCGCTTGTCATAGCGCTCAACCTTGTGGTTTCATTCCTTGATAGCAAATACAATTTAAAGATAGATTTAACCGAAAACCAGCTTTACACGGTAGGTTCCGTTGTTGACGAAACGTTGAAAACAGCGCTGGGCGATAAATATTCCGACTTTGACCTTACCATAACCTTTTGCACCGACAGAGATATGTTTAAATATTACGACACAATTGTTTCTGAAGTCAACACTTACTATACCTCTGTCCGTGACGTCGCGGAACAATACGCAAGGATATATAACGGCACAAACGGAAAAGGGAAAATCACGGTCAACTATATAGATATCGTATCGGATCCTGCTTCTGCAAATAAAATAAAGCAGCAGACGCAGCTTGATACCATATCATGGGACAACATTATAATCCAGAACAACACTAATCTTAAATACTACCGCGTGCTTGCCTTTGGCGCTTTCTACAGGGTTTCGGATGATACGGGAAATCTTTATGCTTTCCAGGGAGAAAATCGTTTTACCGCTTCAATTATTCAATGTGCCGTCGCAGAGAATATGACGGTAGCCCTGTCGATCGGGAACGGTGAAAAATACTCCAGCCAGTTAAAAGAGATATTCGAGCTTTCAACCCTGAATGTCGTGGAAATAGATCTTTCCAAAGATGATATACCGAAAGAAGCCAATATTCTTGTCATTTCCGCTCCGCTGTATGACTTCACCTACGGCAACGAAGGTGAGATAGATAGAATTTCCGACTTTCTTTCAGATAAGGAAACCTATCATTCGCTTATGGTGTTTGTAAACGCGAGCACACCCGATCTTCCCAATCTGAGAGACTATTTACGGGAACAATGGGGACTTGATTATCTCCCGAATCATAAGATAACGGATGAAACATATTCCGTAAAGGGTTCGGGTTTCCAGACAGTAATAGGCAAATACAGCCCGGGGGATACATCATCCGCCGCATATGTTTTACACAGAATTGCCTCGGAAGCCGGCGTTTCCACGGTCTTCAACAACGCGGTTCAATTAACCGCCGACACTACCGGGCTCAGAAGCATATATGTGGAAGTTTCGTTATATGCATATCCGACCGCGAAAGTGACTTACCATTCCGATACGAACGGAGAGGAGTTTGTGACCGAATCCGCGGGGAGCTGTCCGCTTTTGGCGATTTCGACCTATCACACCTACGCCAATGACGACTTTAATTATAACGCCAACAAATATCAATATGTCATGCTTGTGGGTTCCACCGATTTCGCTACCGGAGATTATCTTTCCGGCACCTACGGCAACCAGGATATTATATATTCCGCCACCCGCGCCATGGCGACCGACAGAGTAGCTCTCGATATCGATTTTAAACAATTTGACTCGGCGGCTCTTACCCTTACAAGCGGCACCGCGAAAAAGCTGATGATTCTTGTTACCTGCGCAATACCCAGCGTCATTATAATAATCGGTATAGCGGTGTTCTTAAAAAGAAGACACCTATAGTTATCATCGGGCGGAGTTCACCTTGTCACAGGCGTATTATCCGCCCGCAGGTTTATTTACAGACGCTCAAGCCTTTCCCGTTTATATTCAAGGGAGATTATGAAAATGAAATATAAGCTCAATAAAAAGATCAAAAATAACGAAGTTGAATCGGAAATATTCGACAATAAAAGCTCGGACGTTAAACCCGCCGAAGAAGAAAAAGAATTCTTCGAACGTCAGTATTTTACCGGTGATTCCCTGAAGGAAGCCGAAGACCACATGGACCACACGAACGACACGAACGACACGAACGACACGAACGACATGAACGACATGAACGACACGGATAAAACAGACGACGAAGAAGATGAAATATCCTCAAAAATATACTACAAAGCGTTCGATAAGATAAAAGAACCTAAAAACACCAAAAAAACCTCGGGAATGAAAAAGCAGATTATTATCCTTGTGTCGGTATTCCTTGTAGCGGCGATACTTTTCGGTGTTTATGAATTAGTATTAAAGAAAAGCGACAAAGTTGAACAGTTAGTCGATATTTATAAGCTTTCGGATAACTGCTACAGCATAATCGATCAGATTGAAAACGATGTACAGATTGTGTTCAAGGACAGTAAGGAAACCATATCAAATAACTCTTACGGCATATATGTCTATGCTTTCGCGCTGACCTTTGAATATGAATTTGACTGCGTGTCGGTTGTGTACGGCGAAGGCGAGGCTTACTGTACGGTAAGATGCGGCGATAAGGAAGTGACATATACAGAGGAAGAATTTTTCAACACGCTTGAAAACGGCAACCGTTTTTCCTTCAACGGAGAAAAGCTGTACGGAGCGGCAATCCTTGAAGTGACCGAAAGGACCGATTTGGGCAATGCCGATTCCTTCTCCAAATGGGCGCTACCCGGATATGACCTTGACGGCGATATTCTCAGCTCCACCAGCAGACCGTTTATATACCCGAACATCACCCGCGCCGATGTCAGCAGTGTTGTCATTACCAACCAATACGGCTCATATAAAGCGTACAAATTGGTATCGGGCGGTACCTATTCCACCGAATTTTATTTCGAAGGCGCCGAATTCTGTCAATATGACCAGGAAATGTTCGCATCTTTTATTGTCAACTGCACGTATATGCTGTCCTACGGAAAAGTGGTTAATCCCCATGACCTTGCGGATTACGGGCTTGCTTCCGACGAGGACGCCAGCGCAATTATAGAGGTTAACACCATTGACGGAAATTATCACAAAATATTGATAGGCGACGAGATACCCTCCTCCGGCAGATATTACGCAAAATATTACAACAAGGATTTTGTATATATTCTCGATTCAAGCTACGGAAGTAATGTGCTTCAGCCTCTCACAACTCTTCTTACGGCAAATTTAGGCTATGTTATTTCATCCACAAACGACACCTATAACGTCAGCGAGGTTTATATAAAATATAATGACAGCGACACCAACCTTTATGTTACCCAAAAACAGGATCTGTTGCTATCATCCAATATTACCTGCTACGACAGCAGTCAGACAGTTTCCTCTTTATTAAATGATAAGGTCAGGTTAACGAGCAATTATACCGACTGGACTTCGGCTTCAAAGGTTTTTACCGGCATAAAATCCACCGACAGCAAAGATATGATAATACAGATGCAGCTGACCAACTATGCTTTAAAAACCAATCAATATTCCGTAAAATTCGGTCTTGTACGCGATTCCGCCAAATCCGCTTATCTTCCGCTTACCGTAACGATACAGGTTTACTCCTCTCCGGAAGAGGAACCGGAAGACGAATCGGCAGATGAAACAAGCAATGAGTCCTCCGAAACAGGCTCGTATGTGGATGTGGCAACCGTTTCCGCCTTCAGTCAGGGAGAAGGTTCCTACAAGCAGTATGAGCTCTCCTTCACCTATGAAAAACAAGTCAAGGCAATAAGGATCATTATTACCGCCGCTTCGGAAGGATATGTCGTTTTTGACGAGATAACCGTTTACGCGGACGGCAAGGATGCCATTCCCAACGAATCCGTTTCGGGTATTTGGAAAATCTTATCTCCCGAAAAATATATTCAGCCAGGCTCCAATTACGCGGTGCCGGATCCCTCGTCCTTCGCGAACACCTTATACGGCATAACGACGCTTATCGGCGACGAGGTTGTGGAATATAATATTTTTAACGAGGACAGGGGCGAGGACGCATACTATGAGCTGCTTGCAGAATACGGGTTGAAGGAACCGGAAAAGGTTATTTACTATAATTATGAAAATTATAAATCCTATATTTATGTTTCCGCCATCTACAAGGGCGAAACCGAAGACGATAAATGGTTTTACGCTTTCGCCAATGTAAGTTATACCGACGATGACGGAAATGTTTACAATATCTCACCCAACATTATAGCCAAAATCAAATACGATACGGCTCCGTATTTAAGCTGGTCCTCAACCGACTTGATCGACCGTTCGGCGTTTACGATGTATATAGATAAAATTGACACGATCGAAATGGCTTTCGACGGAAATGTGTATCTTTTCGACCTTCAGGACACCGATAATGACGGAAAGATGGACAAGGTTGCATACAACGGCGGTTTTGTGGACGCCAAAAATTTCCGCTATGTATATGTTTCGGTGCTTGAATGCACAAGAGCCGGCACCTATGTACCGGCCGAAGGGGAAATAACCGAAGATAAGCTTATCTTCCGCTTTACCATGCACTCGGAACTGAAGGACACCGAAATTAAGTTTTACAGAGTATCTTCCACAAAGGTCATCTATCAAATTAACGGCGAATATTCCGAATTTTATGTGCTGTATTCCGACATTTCGACCGTAATGACCAACGTTAAAAAGGTTATTAACGGCGAAACGGTACCGCGATGAAAAAGTTTGCCGCGGTCTGTCTTTTGACAGCGATACTGTTTGCTTCCTGCGATGTACATTATGATTACGGAGCGGACGAAAGCATTATCACCGTTATAAACGACGCCTGCGGCAAAGTGTCCGATTCCGAGACATATAAAGGTTCGTTTGTGCTGAACATGCTGTTTTCCGAAGAAGACGCGACATTGATGTTTGCGCAGGGCTCTTATGACGCGGACTTAACGGGGGAGATGCCGTGTGTCACAGCTAACATGACCCAAACCGTTCTGGGAACCAATTCCGGAGTTCAGGTCAGCTATGCAAACGGTGTGTGCACCACGACCAAAGACGGAACGCCGTATGACGAGGAAATGACCCCTGAACAATTTTTCGGCAGGATTATATACACAAAGCCTTTTATCCCCGAACCGGAATATATAAAAGGAATAGATAAAATATCCTCCGCGGAAGGCAACGGATACAAGGTTTATCTGAAAGGAGCGGAAGACGCGCTGTACCCGCTTGTCGGCGACGGTATATACACGCTCGCTATGATTAAATCCCCGCAATATGATTTGATGAATATAAAGGACGCGTATATTACGTATATAATAGACGAAATATCCGGCAGAGTGAAAAATATGACTATTTCGTTTACCCTTTATATTTATGAAACACCTCCGTATGTTCCCAACAAGAATAAAACGGATCTTTATGATTATACTCTGGATATAAGAATTCTTTATAATGTTGCTTTTGGATAATTCTTAGAGATTGTAGCAAAATGATGCGGACTGCGCAAAGCACAAGGCACCAGGCATTATAAAAGATTGAAGAAACCGCTTGCGTCGCAAGCGGTTTCAACTTATCTTGAATAATTCAGTGTGTGTTGAATAAGAAATACGCATCATTTGCATTTATCATTCAACATGCAACATGCAACATTTATTTTGATAAAACGATTACTTTATGCGTTGTACGTATTCTAGCGCAGCGCATGTTTGCGCAGCGCACTTTTGCGCAGCTTCTTTATGCTTAAATATTGGAATACCCTCTGGTGAAGCCGCCTTCTGGCGCGGATTTTGTTTTATAAGCGGATACAGCTTCCCGTTGCTTGGTTTCGTTTTCACAGGTAAACAATATTACCGGCGAGCAGTCGCAGGGCTTGTCCAAAAGCCACAGTGGAACGGAATTGTATATTGTATTGGAATGCTCATATCCGCAAAAGACGGGGAAGGAAGCCCCCGTGCGGTCGGTGAGCGCATAACCTTTGCCGTCAACGCAGAAAGTACAGTTTTTTATAATACAGTTGCGGGTGTTCATAAGCGGGATTCTGCCGTAGACGAGTTTCTCGGCGTTTTTCCATGATGCGGCTTTCGCCTCCGGCGAGGCGCAGACCGTAGAAAAGCCCAGCGTTTCAAGCATGGACGCAGTCTTTTCGGAAATACAGTTTATTCCGTAATCGGCGTGCAGCTCAAAGCCTCGGCAAAGAGGTATAAAGGTCAAATTCGGCAGGGTGAGCTTGGTTATTCCCGCTTTTTTTACCTTATCTATAAGATTTTTAATATTCTCAAGACCGCTATCAAAAATAAATCCGGGGAGTATAAGCGAAAGCCTGTCTTTATATTGAAGCAGGTCCTCCCAAAAGCTTTCCTTCCAAATCGGTATTTCTATCCTCTTTGCTTCTTCAAGAATATCCTTGTTTATCTCGTCGCCCTCAAAGCGCAGTATCAGCCCTTTCGGAGCTTCTTGCGGGGATGTTATTTCAAAGGGATTGTATAACGTTCTCACAGGTGCGTTTCTTTTTATTATTTCCTTTTCCAATTCGGAAACAGCTTTTCTGCGGAGAGCATTCAATTCCGAAACCGGATAAAAACCCGCCACAAAGGGTGAAATTTCGGCTTTTTCCGCCGAAAACGCCGTGCCGCCCAGCTTGGTAAGCTGTTTTAACACTTCCTCCTTGCCCGATCCTTTGCCCGTCGCCTTTTCCGGAATCAAGCCTTTTACCGTCACGGTTATTTCCTCAGCCGAAAGACTCAATGTAATAGGTTCGCCGATTTTCGCCTGCGCCGATAATGATACGGGTATTTTCTTTTCGGTTATTTTTATCTCGGAAAGCCTTGTCCTTTCCTTGTCGTCATCGGTGCGCACGCCGAACATGGCCTTGCCGGGACGGTTTGTGTAATAGCCGTCGGTGAAGCCGCTTCTTGAAAACAAATCCGCAAGGCGTTTTATCTCGTCGGGTGTAGCCGCTCTGTTTTCGTCTATAAGCTTTCTGTATACTGATGTTACTCCGTACACATATTCGGGCGATTTCATCCTGCCTTCTATTTTCAAAGCGTTCACACCCATACCTATAAGCTCGGGAATTTTTTCCGCAAGACAGAGGTCTTTCAGAGAAAGCGGATATTTTCCGTTATATCTCATACGGCAGGGATAGGCGCATTCGCCGCGGTTGCCTGATCTTTTTCCTATCATTGACGACATAAGGCAGCCGCCGGAACGGCAGACGCACATCGCGCCGTGAATGAAAACCTCGGTTTCCATGCCTTCAGACACGAATTTTTCAATATCCTCCTTCGCTGTCTCACGCGCCAGCACAACGCGGGTAAATCCCAGCTTTTTAAGCAGTTCGTTTCCGTAAGACCCGTGAACCTGAAGCTGGGTGGAGGCGTGAAGCGAAACGCCGGGGAATTTCTTTGAGAGAGTATAAGCAAGCCCGATGTCCTGAACGATATACGCGTCCGGTGCGGCTGCTTTCTCAAGTCTTCCGACCAGCTCGAGCGCGGTATTATATTCCCCTGAATAAAGCAGGGTGTTGAGCGTTATATTTGTCTTTACACCGTAAACACGGCAGAAGGTTATGGCTTCCTCCGCCTGCTCAAAGGTGAAATTTTTCGCGTTCTTACGCGCGTTAAATTCGGAAAGACCGAAATAAACCTCGTCGGCGCCGCCGTAAACCGCGGCTTTCAGGCTTTCCGTGTCGCCCGCGGGGGACAGCAGACAGGGCATATTTTCACTTCCTTAATCTTTATTATTGAATATAGCTTTTTTGTGTGATATACTTTATTCATGTTATATCATCAATGAAAAGAGTTGTTAATATTATG
>JAQVQF010000051.1 GCA_028701715.1 Eubacteriales bacterium
TCCCTCGATTCCAAGCAATACGCCCGCCCGATTGCTTATTATGCGGAATACGCCGCCGGGGTTAACGATATTTTGGGTTACCCGAGTGTCGTAACTGTGATAATATTCGCAAAGCTTGTAAAATTCTTAAACGCAGATATGCCGAACGAAGCATTGGAAACGCTGTTCGGACTTGAAATACCCGACGAATTTACTCAGCCGGCGCTGGTGCGTCTTAAAGCGGAATGCAGAAAAGTATTTAATATATCCGATAATGAGGATTTAAACGCGGTTGTCGGCATATGCGTTTCGGGCATTTACGGCGTTTCGGTTGCCGCGGCGGAGTATTTTGAAAACAGACCTGTCAATCTGAAAAAGCTGTTTGAGGCAAGCTTAAGAGTCCTGGACAAAAAGCTTCTTGATAATATAAACAAAGCGGAAAAGCCACCGAAGAACTATAAAAAAGCGGCGGCGGAGGCTCACGATACCGCCGCGGTTAAGGCGCTTGAGGGTCTTGTGAAATTTTGCGCCTGTGTGTGCAGGACAACCTGCGGAGACATGATAAAGCAAAGGCTGTGTTATGCGTCTGTCAGCGAACTGGATTATACGCTTGTGAGTATTTATAACGAGCATTTCAAGGGTTTGAAAAAAGAAGTTATGACTCTAAGTCAGGCAACCAGGGCAAACGATGCGATAATTGCCGAAAAGCTGAAAAATGATTACGGTAAAAAAAGCCTTCCTGAACGGCCTCAGCCCGGAGCTGATAACCGGGAAAACACCGCCGTTAAAGCGGTGGATGACAATAAAAGCGCATCGGCGGCAAGCAACCCTCAAAAAGCCGAAAAGAAAAAAGGCTTCGGCTTTTTCAGAAAAAAATAGTATTTTAAAACGCTTCCCGTTAAAAGGAAGCGTTTTATAAAACGCCTTTCGTAACGGTGTTTTACAGCGTCTTGACAGGCGATATATATAACCATATAATAGCATTGGGAGGTGTGATACATGAGCTGGATTATCGCCGTGTCCGCGGTCGGATTGCTCGCCGTTGCATATTCGGCGTGCTATGTTTTATTCCGCCTGACCATAATCAAAAAGAAAAGAAATATCTTCGGTAAAGCCCGCACCGTCAAAGACAGGAGAAACAGCAAGCTCGGTAATTTTAACCGTTCCGGTTATGAATGGACGGAAAAGCAGCCTCATGAGGAGGTTTTAATAAAAAGCTTCGACAGCCTGTCACTTTATGCGCGGCTGTATTTACATAATAACCGCGGTAATTATAATTATATAATCCTGTTTCACGGCTACCGTTCAAGCGCGAGACGCGATTTCGGCGGGCTTGTGACCGAATACTACAACCGCGGCTGGAATGTGCTGCTCGCAGACCAAAGAAGTCACGGGAAAAGCGGCGGTAAATATATAACCCTGGGATCGCTTGAGCGTTTCGACGTAATCTGTTGGGCAGAATACCTGACCGACCGTTTCGGCGGACACATTTCCGTCGTTTTGGGCGGTATGTCCATGGGCGCGACAAGCGTACTGGGCGCCGCGGGACTTAATCTTCCGGCTACGGTGAAAGGCATAATAGCCGATTGCGGCTTTACGTCGCCGAAGGAAATAATAACCCATGTGGGAAAGAAGGATTTCTATAGGCTGCCCGTCAATAAGGCTCTGGCTTTCCGTATAATAGAGCTGCAGTGCAGGCTGCGCGGTTTTTCGCTGCAAAGCCCTCCCGTTTATGAGGCGATAAAGAACAACAGCCTCCCCGTGCTGTTTATACACGGCAAGGCCGACAAATTCGTACCTCCGGAAATGTCCGTAAGGTGTTATAACGAAGCGGAGTGCGAGAAAAATATTCTTCTCATTGAAGGCGCCGCACATGCGGAAAGCGCCGCGGAGGATACTGATCGTTATCTCAATGCGGTTTTTGCGTTTCTTGAAAAAATAATTGAAAAAGAAAAGGAGAAAACAGTATGTTTGCCGCGATAGCGATGACGGTTTCTTTTCTGTTCATAATGCTTTATGAAGCGAAAATCGGCAATAATGTTGATACAAGCATGATTTTCAAGCTGTTGACCTCGGGGGTATTCGTGGCCGCGGGTATAATAGGGGTGATATTGAATAAGCAGAATTCAATGTATAAATGGTTTATATTATCCGGGCTTATAGTCGCTTTAATCGGCGATTTTTGTTTGGCTTATCAGTATAAGAGCGGCGATATATGGTTTATGATCGGTATGGGGGCGTTTGTGGTCACTCATGTTTTGTTTACATTGGGGCTGTATCAGATCGACGGCTTCAGATGGCGTGAGGTTATAATATCGGCGGTCTTTTACGGCTTGCTCGCGTGGTTCCTGCTTACGCGGGGAAACGGTATGGGTTATATGACCGTGCCGGTGCTTATTTACATGGCTACCATGGCGTTTATGTGCGGCAAAGCGTTTTCGGCGGTGATTTCCCGCGGAGCGATTATCGGAGAGATGGGATTCTTCCTGATTCTGGCGGGCGTGTTACTATTTACCGTTTCCGATATAATTCTCGGAATATGTATGTTCGTGGATATTGGGGAGCTTGTACGTTCACTTACCGCAAATAAACTCGCGTTTTGCGGAAAAGCGGACGATATAATGGTTTTCAACGCCTTTACATATTTTATAGGTCAGACACTCATCGCCTGCTCGATATATTATGTTGGAAGAACACAAGGGGGCGGTTCTGATGTGTTCTGAAACAAATTATAATTAGTTATTTCGACACACAAGAACCGTCCCTTGTTTTGTTGTGCTTTAGCTTAATTTAATGATATTTATATTGGGTTGAAGTGATTCTATCGCTATACCCGAGGTATTTATTACAGTTAGAACATCGCCTGCGTCTGCTTCAATAATAACCGAAAAACTTAAATTAACCAATTGGAATGACGTTGAAACGGTATGACCCGCAAAAGAGCCGAGTACATCAACATCGTTTTGCTGTAAAATAACAGATAAAATAGCGGCTATTCCCGGTTCGGGCGGTTGAAAAACGGATATATTAAAGGATACATAATAACTTCCGGATTCATTTATAATAAACTCGTCCGATCCCGGTGTATGACTTATGGCATCGCCAACAACAACTCGATTTGTGTCGAATACTATAAGGCCGTCGGCGGGAATTAAAACTGATTCCTCAGAAAAAGTATAACTGTTAATAAAATTCGGCGCTATTGTATCATTTATAAAAATGATGCTGAATAACAGTATAAAAACGCTAAACGCAATGGCTATAATACATAAACAACTGTTTTTATTTGTGTTTTTAGGCTCGTTGCACTCCATTTTACTCACCTCTGTATATTATATTTCAAAAGAAAAATAATGTTAACAAAAGCAAATGAAAATCAAGCAGCAACTCCGAAAAAATGCTGTGGTGAAAATTCGGTTAAATACAATATGAAGGTTCTTCTATGCGAGCAATTGATAGTATAATTATACTTCAACAAAGAAGAACCTTCCTATTATGGTATGGTTTTTATAAGCTGCTTTAACAACGGATCCATTTTACAACGATCCTATTTAACTGTATAAACGAACGTCGATGAAGCAAGCCTGATATTTTCCTGTCCGGTAACATTTACCTGTACGGTATAGCTTCCGGTATATGCATCCCATGGAATATAATACGACAGTAAATAAGTACCGTCCGCTTGCTTATCCATAATCTGAGTAATTCCGTACTGCGGAACGCTGATTGTTACATTTTTAACTTCGCCGATATCCTTGACACAAGCTGAAACCAAAACTTGATCGCCTCTGCCCGCGGATGCAGGTGTTACGGAGGTGCTGATGTTGTTGTTGCTGTTGCTGTTACTGTTACTGTTACTGTTGCCGCTGTAGTAATTTTCCATTTATATTTTCCTCCTTCCCAATTGATTTTTATATTTCTACGTTGAAATATCAGAATCTTTTATATAACCATGAGGAAATAATTTCAAGCATAAAATCGCGTATTTCACCCGGGGTTGTTTTATCGTTGTTTTTTAAATAATATTTGCACACTGTATCGAGCATTCCGAGCATACCGGATGCAACCATATTATAATTTACTGAACTTTTAGTATTATCAGATACACTTTTTAAAATATCTGCGATAAAGCTTATATATTCGTTTTTAAGATCATCTATTTCAGCGAGTGCGTCGGCATCGATTCCGCTTGACAATTCGTTAAAAAATATTTTCGCGAGCTCTCCGTATTCAAGGTACAAATCAATATTTGCTTCGATGGCCTTTTTTAACTGAATCTCGACAGGTGTATTTTCGTTCAGCTCATTCTTTATTTTATCAGTAATCATTGTCATGCCTTCGATAACAAGGCTTTTAAAAAGCTCAAGCTTTGTCGGGAAATGGTAATACAATGTTCCCTTCGCAACATCCGCTTCGCGGGCAATCACATCCATGCTGGCACGGTAATAACCTTCCTTTGAAAACACGCGTATAGCCGCACCTATAATTTTATCTCTGCTCATAATACCTCTGCAATAAATTTATCAATCAATTGTACTGACTGGTCAGTATTATAACATACTATTTATTGTATGTCAATAGGTTTGCAAAAAAACTAAAAAAAATAACGCACATAATGTGTGTTGTATGTTTTAAACATAACAAGGATTTAACATCCGATAAATTTTACGTTAAAAACTTTGAAAAAACACAATGGGTCAGTTCTTCTGTACGGTCAGGTTGAAATTAAAAGTATACTTCAACACAGAAGAACCTTCCCATTATAATACTTAACAAGTTAGTAATTTGTCAGCAATTTGCATACTGTCATATCTTAATTACAGGCATATAAGCATAGCCGGTTGTATGCTCCGATGTATCGAACACTTCCATTTCCTGAGCACCGTTTATTGCCATTTTATAACCGTGAGTCGGCATGAAATAATTTCTTATATAAGCGAAAAGCTCCCATATTTCACATTTTTCTTTTGTCAGTAATTGTGCCGTTGCTTTATCGGTATATGCTCTCACAAACAATGACGCAGGCATAATAAAAACATCAAGCCCGTTAGGCTGTACCGATGATGTCGTTTCGCGAACAAAGCCCATCCCCCGATTGCTTCCGTGTTTCCAAAAGTCTATACTGAGATGAACATCGTATACCGGTTTTACACAGTCGATAACCAAATTAAAAGCAAGCTGTCTTTCTTCCTCACTGAAAGCTTCAAGAGCTTGATTAATATCGATCGTTTCGTTTTCATATACGATTTTACCCGCAAGAATGGTTTCGGCTTTTTCGATTACTTCAAACAAAGCGTTACCGATTTTTATCGTATCAATAATTTTTTCGCCTCTTTCGTCATCGCAAAGCAGGCTATCGATGGAAACACGATAAATCTGAGCAAGCAATTTCAAATTCCATACATCGGGTAAACATTCACCCTTTTCCCATTTTGAAACCGCTTGATCGGATACTCCGATTTTATCGGAAACATCCTTTTGAGTAAAATTCCTTAATTTACGAAGCTCTTTTAGCTTTTCGCCGAACTTGATTACATTAATCATGTTGATACGCTCCTTATATGTTGTTGTATCATTATAGTAACATCTGAACTATAATAATTCAACAATAAATATGTTTAAGAAACAGCATGTAAATCAACCCAAGGTTGATTTACAAGCTGTATAGAAATTTAAAGGGACGGTTAATTCGCTTAATAAAATAAAACAACCGCCGGGCTTATAACCCGGCGATATTTTCGTTTAAATTATTCAATACAGTATATCATAATCGTCGCTTATTGCGTTTAACAGCGTATCGTACTCATCTATAATGATGTTGCAATAAGATTCGATTTTACTTGTCAGATCGGAAATTTGTTCAATATAATTAGTGTAATAGGTATCGTAATCGGAGGATTTGGACGTCTTAATAAGCGTTTTAGTGCGGGATAACAGCTCATTGGAAGAATTTTTCAAAGATGAAAACATGCTTGAAAGATTGTTGTATTTTGATCTGTAAGAGGAGGTGCTTGCTATGTTGTATCTTGTGAGAAGCAGCTGATATTTGGCGAGTATTTCATCCATCGTGCCGTAGGCGGAGGCGAGCGTGCGGTCGGCATAGCGGTCTATATATGCGAGCGCGTCCGCAGTCGAGGTTGAGCCCGACACAAACGCCTTTATAAGCGCGCCCTGACTGACCTGTATGGTGGTGAAGGGAAGCGTGGAAACCACGTCCTTGCTTTCATAATACAGGTGGAGCAGGGAAAGCTTGAACTGTATGCTGCCGCTTGATTCTCCCGCAGGAAGGGGCGAAGTACCCACACTGCTTTCTTCCGAATTAACAGGCTGCCCGGCGTCGCTGCTTATGACGAATACCGCAAGCACGGCGTACGCGACAAAAAGCGCGGCGCAGCATAGGGATAATATTCTCATTTTTATTTTCATAATAAAATCACCTTAAAATTTGACACAACGGTTAAGCCATATTGGCTATCATTTCTTTTGTTACTTCTCCTCTCATGGGGAGTCCTTTCAGAAAGTGTTCCGTTTCCTCGCATACGAATGTACCTATTCGTCTGAGCCCGTTCTGCGCAAGCCCTGCGAGGTGGGGGGTGGCGATGACGTTGTCAAGGGTGAAGAGCTTGTTGTCCTTTGCGGGAGGTTCGGGATCAAAGACATCTATGCAGGCATATTTCAGGTTGCCTGCCGCCATATGCGTATAAAGCGCGGCTTCGTCGATAATCGATCCTCTGGCAGTGTTTATCAGTACGGCGTCCTTCTTCATAACCGCCAAAGTGTCGCTGTTTATCATATGATACGTGGAGGGTATGCTGGGCGCGTGGATGGAGATAACGTCGCAGTTATGTAAAATCCAGTCCAGCTCGGCCTTTTCGGCACCCTGCTTTTTCATTGCGGAGGCGTCCACAAACGGATCGTAGCAGTAAACATCCACATAAAAATTATTAAGCAGCTTGATATAATGCTTGCCCGCCCAGCCGAAGCCGATTACGCCGATTTTTATATCGAACAGTTCTCTTATGTTTTCCTTGCCCTCGTTCCAGCCGCCGTTGCGGAGGGAGGCGTTGAGGTTGTAAAAATTCTTACACGCGGATATGGTGAAGCCCAGAGCGGTTTCCGCCACGCCCTCGCCCAGCGGGCAGGCGCAGGACAGCACGCGCACTCCCTTTTCCCACAGCTTGTCGGAAACCACGGGCTTGACGCTCCCGGCGGCGTGCGCCAGCAGCTTAAGGTTCGGGCATACCGAAAGAATTTCTCCGTCGATTGCGTTGTTGCCCCAGGAGGTGACGGCGATATCCGCGCCTTCCATGGCTCGCATGACGCTTTCTTTCCCCGTGTCGCCGGTGTTGAGGGATATTTCTCCGATAGAAGAGAAATAATTTATCGCTTTTTGATTTATCACCATGTTTCTGGTGGATTCGTTCATTATAAAGGCTGTTTTCATATCGGCTCCTCAGTATGTACTGATAACAATATACAATATAACGACATAAAATGCAAGGCTATTTTAAAATTTATATCACGGTAAAGTTGAAATATCCGTTTTTACCGAATAAAAGCCCCGATTTTTCGTAAAAGCCGTTATCGCAAACAAAGCAGCCGTTTGTCACTCCGTGATATTCCATTCCTTCAGGAAGCAGCTTGATTTGATTTTCCCAGGTGGAGTAATTCTGGTCCCCGTTTACCTCCACGCAGCCCGTGTTCATGGCGGAAAGCGGAGCGATACGCGACGCGAACTGCTTGTTCCATTCGGCAAGCAGCGGATTTACCGTCAGATCGGCGCAGAGATACTGCCCGCCGGCTTTTTTCATCGCCTCCGCCATGCGGAAGGATACCGAAAGCGTTTTTGCGATGGGCTTTAGCGCCACAGAGCGGTAGCCCAGCGAAATACGCTTTTTAAGGTCCTCCTCGGAATGCGCCGATTCGTCGGCGTTGAGGGTGACCGGGAGATCATGGACGGAAATTTCGTTTTCCTCGTCGAACGGTTCTTCGATAATTGCCGTGCTGCTTAGGATATTGTTTTTATCCATGTAATCGATAAGCTCCCAGAGCCGGTCCTTGGTGTCATACCTTCCGTTTGCGTCAAGATAATAGCATACCTTACCGCTTTTTGTAAGGTCGGTTTCGTAACGCTGCGCCAGCCTGTGAATTTCCGCAAGGCGGGCTTTGTCCCATTCGACCATGGCTTTCATATCGGCGTCGTGCGAGGATTTATCGACCGAATTGCCTATTTTTATTTTAAGCAGTCCCGTTCCGGCGTCAAGCGCTTCCTTAAGCTCGTTTTCGTTCACGTTATAGCTTATCAGCGGTATATGCGCCAGCTTATCATGACGGCAGCCGAGCGCGTCCTTGGCGTAGCCGGGGATTATACCGTCGAAGGAGGCTATGCCGTTTTCCTTCGCATAAAGCGACCACAGCGCAAAATCGATACCCACCAAGGAATTGAGAAGAAAGGTGGTTTTTACCTTTCTTTTGCATATATAATCGGCGTATTCTCTGAGAGAAGGAAGAATGGAATTTATAAGTAAATCCGGGGTGGTAAAAGAACGCCCTTTTATTAAAGAAAGCGCTTGCTTTGCGGTTTTATACATCAGCTCGTTGGATTCGTCGGGAGAATGCTCTGCGAACACCGCGGCGTCCGACCACAGCACGCTTTGCGTGGCGGGGCAAACCGCCGTGTGCTTTGCGGATTTTACCGCGCAAACCGACTGCCATAGCTCGTCGATATGCCTGCCCTTGAAGCCGAAGGGCTTTTTCAGCTTTTCGCATATGAGCGCATGCGAAGCATCTTCAATTATAATATTTTTCACTTTTTTATATACCTTAACGCCTTTTCGGGTACGTATTTGTCTATCGGACGGCCGTATATTATCAGATCGCGTACAAAGGTGGAGGATATATAGCCGTATTCCTTCCTTGCCGGGAGCATTACGGTTTCGACGCCCTCAAGCTCGTTATTTATGTCGGAAAGCATTTTTTCGTAATCGAAATCGGAGGAGCCGCGCACGCCTCTGACAATAACGCCGCCCACATTCCTGACAAATTCCGAAACAAGCCCTTCAAGCCTTGTTACCTCTATGCTTTTATTTTCCTCAAACACCGCTTTTACCGATTCAAAACGGTCCTTGGCGGAAAGCAAGCTTTTCTTTTCGGTATTATCGGTAACAACGACTATCACTTTTTCAAAAAGCTTTGCCGCTCGGTTGATAATATCCTCGTGTCCGACGGTTATCGGATCAAAGGTACCGGAAATCACCGCTGTCATTTTATACACATCCTTTCGGAAATTCTTACGATTAATGTTGATTTGCCGAATATTTCATGCTATAATACTTTATATTTCAATATATTTGGGGGTTTTTTGATGAGAACTTTTACGGAAACCTACACCGCGCTCAAGGCTAATATCGGTAAAGCAATAATAGGCAAGGACGGCGTTATAGACCTGGTGCTGATAACGCTTTTCTGCGGAGGACATATATTAATCGACGACGTTCCCGGCACGGGGAAGACCAGACTCGCAAAAACGCTGGCCGATTCCATAGACTGCGCCTGTAAACGCGTACAGTTTACGCCCGACCTGCTGCCCGCGGATCTTACGGGAATAAATTATTTCGACATGCAGGAATCAAAGTTTAAATTTATCCCGGGTCCCGTGTTTTCCAATGTTTTTCTCGCCGATGAAATCAACAGAGCAACCCCCAAGACTCAGGCGGGGCTCCTCGAATGCATGGAGGAAAGACAGACGACGGTTGACGGAAAGACCTACCGTCTTGAATATCCGTTTATGGTCATAGCGACGCAGAATCCGGTGGAATCCATGGGTACCTTTCCGCTTCCCGAAGCACAGCTTGACCGCTTTTTAATAAAAACGAGAATGGGCTATCCTTCCAGGGACGAAAGCAATGAAATAATTAAAAGCAACGCGGGTGAAATCAACGGTGTGGGAGCCGTGGTTTCAAAGGAGGATATCCGCGCCGCTTCCGCCGAAATAGATAAAATGTATGTGCATGACGATATAATAAATTATATTTCCGCGTTGATAGAGGCTACAAGGTCGCACAGGGAGGCGCTGCTCGGTGCGTCACCCAGATCGGGTATTCATCTTTTAAGGGTTGCCAAGGGCTATGCGCTTATCAACGGCAGAAATTATGTGTTGCCCGACGATGTGAAAGCCGTCGCCGTGAATGTGCTGGCTCATCGCCTTGTGTTAAACAACAGCGCACGCGTAAAAAATCGGCAGGATGAAGCTATAATAAACGAAATACTGTCCTCGGTTCGCGTTCCGACAGAAACGGCTTTCGGCAGTTAATTTCAATAAAGCCGCGGCTGTGTTGTCGCCCGCTTATTCCCGCCGATAGGAGGTTTTATAAGATTTATGCTTGACGCGCTTTTTCGCATGGCGAAATGGATTGCCGATTTTTTTTCCTCAAAGGCTTTCGGTATTATATGCTTATCCCTTATTGTTATCTGGCTGCTGTATATGATTTTTAAATATTACTTAAAAGTCAGGGCAGGGTATATTGAAAAGCTTGAATACTCACGCTCGTTTTCTGAAGAGGGCGTCCATGCGGGGGACACCGTAATTCTTGTGGAAACGGTGGCGAACAATTCATGGTTTCCGCTTTTCGGTGTGGAGATCGGTTTTTATGTCAACAGCGGTCTTGAGATAGACGGAGTGAAAATACCCGAAAGGGACAGTATGTTTTATTTTGCCAGCCGTTTTCACTTTATGCCGCACAGTCGCGTGACAAGAAGCCATAAGGTAAAATGTCTGCAAAGAAGAGCCTATTATTTAGAAACCGCCGAGGTATACGCCGACGGCGAATATCGTTATCTCACCGCACCGGTAAAATTTTATGTCTATCCCGAAACGATGGATAATATAAACGGTATTTTGCCCGCCACAAACACTGTCGGTGAATTCGACACAAAAAACCGATTTATAAGCGATCCTTTCAGAATGTCGGGTCTGCGCCCGTATCAATACGGCGATCCTTTCAACCGTGTAAACTTTAAAGCATCCGCAAGAGCGTTCCGCGGCGGCAGAAGAGAGCTGATTGTGAACAATCACGATTCGTCGTCGCAGTTCAATATGATGATATACTTCAATTTCACGGTGGCGCGTTCGAGCCGTCTTTTACCCGATGAAGCGCGCGAGCTTGCCGAGGTAGGGCTGATATATGCTTCCGCGATGATTGAGAAAGCCGCCGCCTGCGGCGGAAGAGTGGGCTTCGCTTCGAATTCGTATCTGATAGATAAAAGACAATATATCCGTTTCGCTCCGGACGGCACTAAAGCGCATATGATAGAAATTTTAAAAAGCCTTTCAACAATAGAGGCTATCGAGGGCAGCTCCTTTGCCGCGCTGTTGGACGCAGACATGAACACAACGCTTTATGATATGGATATATGTATAATAACCTACGGCGTGGATGACGAGCTTGACAAACGCATAAGGCTTCTCAGACAATATAACAAATCCGTAAATATACTCCTGCTTGCCGAAAGGAAGGCTGCCGTATGAGAAAATTATGGGAACGGTTCGAGTATGAGATATTAACCCTATTATCGATCGCCGTTGCGGTCGGTTCCTTTGCGATATATAAAGAGTACCGGTATAATCAGACCTTGGAGGGTATCAGCTTTATAGGCATGGCCTTGGGTATTGTCGGTTTCGCAATGTTTTTCAAGAAGCTGTATGCCGAAAAAATCGGAAAGCTGATAGCCTATGGGCTTAAAGCTTTTGCCAATTTGGTAAAGCGTCTGTTTGTCAAGGTCGCCGATAAGCTCGGAATAAGGTTTAAAAGGAGAAATACCCTTTTCCAAGGCACGGATTGCGTTGAATATTTTTACGGTAAAAATCTTTTCAGGAGAGACGAAAAGCAGAAAAAATATAAAATGCCGAAATGGAAGGATCTGAAGGACAACAACAGCCGCGTGCGTTTTATCTATATAAGCTTTTTATTTAAACGCATTAAAAAGGGCTGGAGCTTCAAGGCGTATGAAACGCCGAACGGAATCGCGGCCGAAACCGTTAGAAAGCCCGAAGAGGGTAAAATATTCGAATGCTATAATATTGTGCGTTACTCCAAGGATTATTCTGTTATAACGGATGAGGTTGTAGCAAAAATTTACGAAACCGAAGAAAACGCCTAAAATCTGAATATGGAAATGTGAACTC
>JAQVQF010000052.1 GCA_028701715.1 Eubacteriales bacterium
CCTTGATTTTCTTTATTGAAGCATAGGTGGTGCCGTTGCTTTCAAACTCCACGCACATGCCCAGCGACTTGGTATATTCGGCGTTGTCGTACAAACGCGAAACGTCCACGCTGTCGCTGAAGGCGTAATTCGGCTGCATACACGCCGCGTCGAAACCGAATTCCTCCCACTTGTCGTAACCGGAAGCCTTGTACCAGGGAATCCAGAACAGCACATAGTCCATGGAGTGAAGATAATCGGCGGCGTATTTGATCAAAGCGGTATCCTGAGAGTCGGAACCCGCGCTTTCCTCGAACCAGTAGAAGCCTTTGAGGTCGAGATTGGAATAATTCCCGCTTTCAAATTTCGAAATCTGCTCGTCAATAATCCACTTTATCGCTTTTTTACGCCCTTCGAGGGTGGCGAAATTTTCATTGACGCCGTCGCCGTCCACATCGCCGAAGGTGTTTTGCCCGTTACTCAGTGCTTTAAAGGTATAAAGGATGGAGAAAAATACCGAAACCGTGTAATCGTCACAGCCGAGACTGCTTTTTACCTCGGCCGCTGCGGAATTCAAGGCCGCCACATTGCGGTTGGCTGCGAATTGATTGTCGATATAAAATTTCCAGCCCGCAAGGGTTTTGGCGTAATCGGAATAATTGAAAGCCGTGTACGGAAGGTACAGGAAGCCGTCCATAAAGGTGTCCATAAGGTTTCCGTCCTTGTCGTAATAGCCCACATAGGGCAGGTATTCGTCCGCGGTTATCAATCCGCTTTCGCTGTGACCGCCGCTGCTGTCCGTGAGGCAGTGATAGGACAGCATCACGTTGTTCACACCGAGGAAATCCTCCGGCATCAAATATCCGTCTTTATCTCCCATCCCGGTGTCATCCTTTCCCACATCTTCTATATAATCGACCTCATCCGCGGTAACCGCGTCCGATTGTATCTTCTTTGTACCGTACACCTCAAGCTCGCTGCACCATACATGCGCGTAAACCTGCAGATATATAACAACATATCTTGCCTTGTATTTTTTATTAAACGTAAACGACGCATTAAATATCTGTGAAGCCGCGTCGGTGGAAAACACCCCTTCCCCGGCTTTACCGTAGGTCACGCCGTCTTCCGAAACATATACCGCTATCCTTGACGGAGGTGAAATCCCGGTGGCGGTTTGCTTTAAAAATTCGCCTGAAAACGATGTTACCGTGGATAACGCTCCTAAGTCGAGCAGTATAAACCTGCCGCCCGACTGGGTTATATGAAAATAAGCGGTATTGGTATAGCTTGTCGAAGAAGCACGGACACCGTCCGTCAAAGCCGTATTTGAGACAGGCGTGTTGTAATAATCCGTTTGGTGATTCGCTGCTATTGCGGTCAGGGGTTTCATTTGATATGACAAATTCTTGAGCATATTTTTTGAAACGTTATAATCGGTGTCGGAGCTGTTCCAATATGCTTGAGTTGTGATTTCTTGTGCTTCAAACGTACCGTAATAGTTGGGTTCTACTCCGCCGTAGCTGATAAATTCCACCTCGCTGATAAAGAACCATACGGTTTCGCATTTGGCGAAGGACAGCTTCACATACCTCGCGGACACCGTCAAGGGAAGGCGCAGCTCATAATAATACATATCCTCGGCTTCGGCGTCCGCGGCTGCTTCTGCCGATGAAACATAGGTATATTTAACGCCGTCGTTTGAAATATACAAATCCATTTTCGAGGAAAGTCCGATTCCGTAAGACAATTTGCGAAGCGAAGCGACTCTCAGGTCCGCAAGTCCCGATGTAACTGTGCCGAGATCGAAGATAATTTCCGTATTGTTCTGTTTATAAAGCCCCGCCCAGCTGTCGGCGTTGAAATTACCGGGAATTTCACCGTCGGTGAGCTTCTTGCAGTCGCTGTCGGGATAATCGTCACTTGGAAGAGCGTTGTAGGTGTATTCAGCTCCGAGCATGGAGTTTACGGCGTTTTTACTCCTGTCGGTAACACCGTCATATATGGCGTCCACGTATTGGGCGGTTTCATTTTCGCTTATATTTACAATTCCGAGCAAATGAAGCCTTAAATAAATATAGTCGGTTATGCCGATAACCCCGTTCTCGTCGATATCCGCGGCATATTTCGCCTCTTCCGACAAAGTGATTTGTCCGAGAATACAAAGACGAACCGTAATATAATCGGAAACATCGATTACTCCGTTGCCGTTTACGTCTCCTTTTCTGTACGACTGTGTATTTTCCTCGGCTTTTACACCGATGCAGCCGAAGCACAGCGGTAGCATTAAAGCCGCGGCAAGCATTATTGAATATAATTTTTTCATGGCTGCCTCCGTTTTACATTAACAAACATTATTATATTTATTATACACATATCTTAATTATATAGCAACAGTTTTTTACCGGATTAATTTTTTTCATTATGTATTCGACCTTTATTGACATTTCATTTCAGTCATGGTATCATTATGAAAGAAAAATTTGCGTAAGCATCGCAAACGGACGGATATTCTGATTTGGCTTGCACGGCGCAAAGGTTATCGGCGGTATTCTTAACCTGCCGAGGTAAGGAAATGATTATAAACCATGACTGTGAGTATTTCATCCGTTGTAAACGTAATACTGCCGCTTTTTTTAATTTTACTTTTGGGAACCTTTATAAGAAAAATAGGCGTGATAGACTGGCAGACCACAAAAAAGCTGTCCTCCTTTGTGGTAAATATCACCCATCCGTTTTTGATAATAGCCTCTTTCCAGACAGAGGTGACTTCCGACAAGCTGCTGATAGCGCTTGAAATAATCGCGGCTTCCATTGTGCTGCATGTTTCGTTTTCAATCCTCGCAAGGTTTTTGTTTAAAAATTCGGAAAAAGCCGACAGAGCGACGCTGGAATTCGGACTTATCTTCGGCAACTGCGGATTTTTGGGGTTTCCCGTTCTAATGGCGGTGTTCCCGACAAACGGACTTTTTTACGGAGCTGCGTTTACTCTTGTATTTAATATCTATATAAGGATATACGGCGTTTATCTGCTTAACAAGGGCAAAAAGGACAGCAACGCTCTGCGGAAGGCTTTTGTAAATCCCGGAACGATAGCGTCTTTTATCGGTATTATTATGTTTGTTTGTTCGATAAAGCTGCCCGCGGCGCTTTTCAACACCTTTACCACCGTAGGCGACCTCACCTTTCCGCTTTCGATGCTGGTAGTGGGCAGTTTGCTGTGCAACCAGCCTTTCAGAAATCTTTTTCGCCGTAAAATATACATTTTTTCCTTCGCAAGGCTGCTGCTTCTCCCGGTGCTCGTGCTGACAATATGCTCTGTTTTGTTCGTGGATAAGGGCTTGACCTATGTATGCGTTATAATGGCATCCATGCCCACCGCCGCCAATACGGCGTTGTTCAGCGAGCTGTATAAATCCAATTCGCCCCTTGCCGCCTCCTGCGTGGGGATTACCTCCCTGCTTTCTGTAGTGACCATTCCGGCAATGCTCGCGCTTACCGATTTAATGATGAACCTTTTGGGACGTTAAGCTTTTAGCTTTCAGCTTGAAACTTTATTAAAAAACAAACCGAAACTCCGTCCGTGGCGGTCCGCGATTGTAAAGCTTTGTTTTACCGTCGTCATAAAACAATTATAAGGAAAGGGTAGACATTATGAAAAAGCTGTTTATTTTTCCGCTTCTCTTATTATTGCCGCTTTTAATATGCGCCTGCTCCGGTTCTGAAGCCAAGGTGACCGTTTCGGTTAAAATAACCGTTATGGATTCCGAAACGGGCTACAGCGGAGTGCTTTATCAAAACGATTCTTACGGATACAAGCTCGGTTCACCCAACGTGGACGGTGTGCTGAACGCGCTTACGAAAGCGGAAAAAATCAATTATTTCTTTGACGGGAGCTTTATCACGATAAATAATTTCAATTTCTTTGACGCGCTTGACAACAGCTATTCGCGCGCGTGGATAGTAAAGATAAACGGTACCGGCGGAAAAGGCGTTTTTGCCGAAATCTCGGAAGGCGATGCAATAGAGCTGACCTATATTGTTTTTCCGCATTGATTAATTCCCATTACAAATAAATTACAAATGCCGTATGCCGCGATACGGCTTTTTTTTGTATTGATACGTAAAAATAACCTAAAATAATTTATTTTCCCAACCTTTTCTCATCTTCCGTGTCTTTATTGACGAAAGCTTTCATTAAGAAACGAGTTAAAAATGTTAAAAACGGACGCCGAACGCATTATAACTGAATATATGAAGCGGATAAAGGAACCGACTGCGGAACAAAAAAATCGCTCACGACCATTATAATACCCAACAAATAGCATGAAAAAGCCCGCGGGATAAAACCCGCGGGTGCTTTTTACCTATGCGATCATATCGGAGGTTATTGTCAGTTCCTTTATATCCTCCTGCGAAGGAATACTGAACATGTAACCCGTCATGACCTTTTCTATTATACTGCGAAGTCCTCTCGCTCCGGTGTTAAGGATTATCGCCTTATCCGCCACCTTGTCAAGGGCTTCCTTATCGAATTCTAATTTTACGCCGTCCATTTCCATAAGCTTGGTATACTGCTTGACAAGCGCGTTCTTCGGCTCGGTCAATATTCTGACCAGCGCGTTTCTGTCGAGAGGATCAAGAGAGCTGATCACCGGCACACGCCCCACAAGCTCAGGGATAATACCGTATTTCACCAGGTCATGCGGGGTGACTTCATGCAAGGTCTTGGATTTCGTCTTCTGCTCCTTGGTGAGCACGCTTGACGAATAGCCGATGGACTGCTTGCCTAATCTTTCCTCCACGATTGTTTCAAGTCCGTCGAAAGCGCCGCCGCAGATGAACATGATATTTGTGGTGTCTATCTGTATAAATTCCTGATTGGGATGCTTTCTGCCGCCCTGAGGAGGCACATTGGAGATGGTTCCCTCAAGAATTTTCAATAATGCCTGCTGCACGCCCTCGCCTGAAACATCTCTCGTTATCGAACGGTTTTCGCTTCTGCGGGATATTTTATCTATTTCATCGATATAGATAATACCCCGTTCGGCTTTGGAAACGTCATAATCCGCGGCTTGTATCAGCTTGAGCAGGATATTTTCGACATCCTCGCCCACATATCCCGCTTCGGTCAGAGTGGTGGCGTCCGCAATGGCAAACGGCACGGAAAGTATTTCCGCCAGCGTCTGCGCCAGCAAGGTTTTACCCACGCCTGTGGGTCCGAGCAGGAGAATGTTGGATTTCTGGAGCTTGACTCCTTCCTCCTCACCCTTCTTTTTCGGCTTCACCAGAGTGTTAATGCGTTTATAATGATTGTAAACCGCGACCGAAAGAGCTATTTTAGCTTCGTCCTGACCTACCACATGCTCATCCAGTTTTGCTTTAATTTCCGCCGGCTTGAGAAGCGGTATGGGCTTCTGCTTGGAGCCCTTACCGGTTTTTTCCGACATCATGTCCTCGTACTCATAGGTTATCGCGGTACAGATGGATATGCATTCGTCGCAGAATTCCATATCGCGGCCTTCTATCTTCAGCCGTATGGGGCGTTCGGTATACCTGCCGCAAAACGCGCAGTTTTTACCGGTATTCTTGTTGTTTTCCATTAATTACTGCCTTTTTTCAAAAACTTTATCTATCAATCCGTACTCAAGCGCCTGCAAAGGGTCAAGGAAATTGTCTCTTTCCGTATCGGCGCATATCTGTTCATAGGGCTTTCCTGTTTTTTCGGCAAGGGTTCTGTTGAGCTTTTCTTTGATTTTTATTATTCTTTCCGCATGTATCTTGATATCCGTCGCCTGACCCTGCATTCCGCCGAGGGGCTGATGAATGAGAATTTCGGAATTGGGAAGCGCTATACGTTTTCCCTTGGTTCCCGCCGCGAGCAGAAACGCCGCCATGGAAGCCGCCATCCCCACGCATATGGTGGAAACGTCACATTTGATAAAATTCATGGTGTCGTATATGGCCATGCCGCTGGTTATGGACCCGCCGGGTGAGTTTATATAAAGACATATATCTTTGTCCGGATCCTGAGCCTCAAGATAAAGCAGCTGCGCGACCACCAATGACGCCGTGGTATCGTTAATTTCATCGCCGATAAACACTATTCTGTCGTTTAATAACCTTGAAAAGATGTCGTATGAGCGTTCACCTCTGTTGGTTTGCTCTATAACCATCGGTACCAGTGGCATAATCTGACCTTCTTTCTGATTTTAGGTTGGCTTTTCCCTGTACATTTTAAAATGCTTAGATGCTTAGATGCTTAACTGCTGATTATTCTTCTTTGGAAACGGGTTTAACCGCAATCGCATTTTCCCTGATAAAATCGACCGCCTTACGATAGCAGATATCCTCGGTTATATCGGCTTCGTGTATTGATTCTTTGATTTTGTCTATTTCCATCTTATAGCCCGCGGCTATTTTTTCATATTCGGCCGTTATTTCCTCCGCGGTCGGAACAATGCCTTCCGCCTTGATCACCGCTTCGAGAGCAAGACGGGTGCGTACGCGTCTTTCGGACTGGGAGCGGAACGAATCCTTGAGAGCTTTTTCATCGGTGCCGGTGTATTTGTAATACAATTCAAGGCTGCCGCCCTGGGATCTGAGACGATAATCGAAATCGCGCATTTCCGTTTCGGTTTCGGTCTCTGTCATGGGTTCCGGCACTTCCACTTCGGTATTGGCAAGCAGGGCGTCGATAAGCTTTTCCTCGTACGCTCTGTCGTTGGCTTTTTCTTTTCTATCGGATATTTTCGCCTTGATATCAGCCTTATATTCATCGACCGTATTGAGAGTGTCGGACACTTCCTTTACAAAATCGTCGTCAAGCTCGGGTATTTCGTCCCTTTTGATTTCATGGAGCGTTATTTTAAACACAGCTTCACAGCCCGCAAGCTTTTCCGAGCCGTATTCTTCCGGGAATTTTACGGTTATATCAAAGCTTTCGCCCGTGCCGTGGCCGATAAGCTGCTCCTCAAAGCCGGGTATAAACGAACCGGAGCCGAGCTTGAGATTGTGTTTTTCGGCCTTGCCGCCCTCGAAAGCGACGTCGTTTATAAAGCCTTCGAAATCCATAACGACATCATCGCCGTTTTCGGCGGGTCGGTCGGTTATGGTAAGGAGCCTTGAGTTGCGTTTTCTGACCTGGAGTATTTCGTTGTCTATATCCTCGTCGGTAACGACGGCTTCTTCTTTTTCCGCCTCAAGTCCCTTGTAAGCGCTGACGACCGCAACGGGCTTGGTATATACCTTTGCCGTTAGCGTCACGCCGTTTTCATCCACGGACACTATTTCTATTTCGGGACGGGAGACGACATTCAGCCCGGCTTCCTCCACCGCTTCGGAATAAATGTCCGGCAGGATACTGTCGATAGCGTCGTCATAGAAGAAAGACTTTCCGTACATTTTTTCAATAATTGATTTCGGGGCTTTACCTCTGCGAAAACCCGGGACATTGATTTTGCCTACATTTTTTTTGTATGCCTTCATTACCGCGTCATCGAACGCGTCCTTTTCGATTTTTAAAGTCAGCTGTTTATAATTGCTGCTTATTTCCTTAACATTTTCCATGAATTAATTTACCTTTCCGCCGAATGATCGAATGCTTGGAAGTATGGCTCCCAAACCGTTTATCTTTCAATCGTTATATCATATCTATATTATTTTATACTAAAGCTGCGATTTGTCAACAGCTTTTTCCGAAATCGTGTCTTTTGTAACGAATCTTAAAATTTTTAAGTAAACATCTTGATAAAATTGTATAATATTTATATAATAACAGCATCATTCAATTTGGGGAGGAAAGCTTTCGTGGCAGCAGAAAACCTTAATGCCGTGTGGGAAGAAGAAAACGGCTCATATAACGCAAACACCGTTTCCGACCTGAAACAGAACACCGGGCATATGCAAACGGAAGCGGTTCATGACGAATCGGCGGAAACCGACACCGTAAAAACACTTCTCCCGGAAGCCAGCTTTGAGGAAACCGTGGAGGAATTCGATTTATCCGAAATACAATCGACCTATACAGGGAAAAAGACCTCAATAATCAACGGAATGTTTGTAATCCGGATGTTTTTGCTAATCGCCTGCGCCTCAATGTTTATGTACTGCGTTTATTCGATAGCCGACCGTATTATAAAAGACATTGAGGATAAAAACCTTATGGAAAACCTTATCGAAACAACCCAGCAATCATCCGTTGTTCCGAGAGTGGCAAAAACCAACAGCACCCCATCTACTTTGTCTTTATACGATGCGCTGGGCGTCACAGAGGATGAAAACAATTATATAGAAATAGACAGCACCGGCAAATATGACCAAATACTGTATACCCTTATGGAATTGAAGGCCAAAAACAACGATATATACGGCTGGATACGCTGTAAGGGCGGAATGCCGAATATTAATTACCCGATAGTTAAAGCAACGGATAACAGTTATTATCTTGATAGAAATATTTATAAAAGCAGTTCTCCGGCCGGTTCCATATTTGCGGATTTCCGCAATTCCTTCAATCACAGCGACAATTACAATACCATTTTTTACGGTCACTGCATGACCAACGGCACCATGTTCAGAGATATTAAGGATTGGTATGATTCCTCCACACGCAACGCCACCGCAGGTCAGATAACCATAGAAATCATAACGCCCGAAGCCGTTTATGTTTATGAAATATTCGCCGCTTACCGCTCGACAGGCGCCGATTTTATAACGGTTTCCTTTACCAACAATGCCGGTTATCTTTCATTCCTGCAATCATTGCTCAACAAATCGGTATTGAAGCGCAATATGTCCTATGATATAAACACCAGAATCATCACCTTATCCACCTGTACAAATGTTCTTTCCAGCCCGGATGAACGTTATGTCGTACACGGTATATTGACCAAAATAATTAAATACAGCTGATGTACGGGGAAACAGGCGAAAGCAACGCCTGTTTCTTTTATTATAGTTTACGTCAGACGGGTTATACGCCAATATAAAAATACGAAATTCCGATTTTCCGAATGGCGATGAATTCCGATTTTTCCGCTTGACAAATTTTAAATAGTATGATAATATAACGGAGGTCGAGAATAAATGGGGTATAAATATGGGCGTCTATGTTATATGGTTTACTCTTGCGGGTGCCGTTATCGGCGCTTTATACGGTTTGTTTCTTGCGTTAAAATCCAAGAAAAACAAATAGCTTTTACGGTGCAACATACAACTTAATAATACAACTTGGAAGGCGGACGTCTATCATGAAAAAAGCAGCGGTGGCATTTTTTCTTGTATTGGCATTAACATTATCCGGATGTTCATTTTTATTAAAAGAAGCCTCGTCAAAAACCTTTACAAAGGCCGGATTGTCCATAACCTTGACCGACGCATTTTATGAAAGTGAGTATATTACTTATACCGCTTTTTACAGCATGGCGGATGTTGCCGTATTTACTTTAAAAGAGGAATTCACTTTATTAGAAGGATTTGAAAATTATTCTTTAAACGAATACTGCCAATTGGTTATCAGCAATAACGGGAAAAGCAGTTCCGTTCAAGAAGACGACAATCTGACTTATTTTGTTTATGAAAATATCGCAAACGGTAAAAATTTTAGCTTTTTTTGCTCTGTTTATAAAAGCGGCGACGCGTTTTGGCTGGTCCAATTTACCTGTTTAAACGATAAATATGATGAATATTATGATGATTTTATCACATGGGCAAAATCCGTTAAGTTTGAATAACATTTATAAATCATAAAACGCTTACGGCACAAGCATTGTTGCAAATATCGCAGAAGAGCAGCAAGCGTAAAGTGATGCAAATTCCTTTCAAAGATGAATATTTCTCTGAAAGAAGCGGTTAAATCATAATATTGGATTCGTCTTCTGAAAGCAACAGATTACCTTACAGAAACCGAAACCCAATCAATTTTCCCGGAATTTATTAAAACAGCGAAAACTTCACTATTCCATATTCTATATTCTATATTCTATCGTCCGAACGAAAAAATCAAAACAATAGTTTGCAATTTGACATTTTCAATTTGCAATTATTTATATGCGGGTATGGCGGAACTGGCAGACGCGCTAGATTCAGGTTCTAGTGGGGGCAACTCCGTACAGGTTCAAGTCCTGCTACCCGCACCATAAAGATAGCAAGTGATTGATACAATTCACTTGCTATCTTTTTTTATTTTGAATATTAAAAAAGGCTTGAAACCACGCTGTTTCAAGCCTTTTTGTGTTTTATGCAGGCAATGTTTAAAGGCACAAAACGAAATATCGAAAGCGAGGAAATCTCCTCAAAAAACAAATAGGTCGGGCAAATATATCTTCAAATGACGAAGAAACCTTTGCTCGACTTATCTTTTATGGTGTAACGCTACTTCACAGAACAGAAAACGAAGTATGGCTAATACTCCTTTGACATCTACTTGACCAGTGGGAGATTTATAAGCAGTGGAGCGGTTTAGCAAAACCCAAAGTAGAACATTTTATTGATGAAATTGTGCCGTTTGGAATATAATTGCCTACATCGGCAAAAATATATTTAATTAAGTTAAATATTCTATTGTATTTTTGCCGATAATATGGTATAATTAATTAGCATAGGAGGCATTGCCATGAAGTATTTATCTGTTGCCGAGATGGCACTAAAATGGAACATTTCCCAGCGTAGTGTGCGTAATTATTGTGCTTTAGGTCGCATTGAGGGTGCTTTTTTGACGGGAAAAACATGGAATATTCCAGAGCTTGCCGAGAAACCCAAGAGAACCAATGCAAAAGATGATGCACCGACCACACTGCTTGAAATTCTTAAAGCTGAAAAATCGGCAAAAATCTCCGGTGGTATCTATCACAAGGTTCAAATTGAGCTGACCTATAACTCTAACCATATTGAGGGTAGTCGCCTAACCCATGACCAAACACGATATATATATGAAACCAACACCATTGGTGCTGGCGACACAGTAAATGTGGATGATGTGGTAGAAACCACCAACCATTTCCGCTGTATAGATTTGGTGCTTGACCATGCCGAGGATAAAATAACTGAAAAATTTATCAAAGAACTACATTTAATTTTGAAAAACGGTACAAGTGATTCCCGAAACGACTGGTTTGCGGTTGGTGATTATAAAAAGTTGCCAAATGAAGTTGGTGGTAAGGAAACAACCGCTCCCGAGGAGGTTTCCGCTCAAATAGTAGCGCTTTTGAACCAGTATAATGCTGTAAAAGAAAAAACATTAGAGGATATCATTGATTTTCACTATCGGTTTGAGAGCATTCATCCATTTCAAGACGGCAATGGTCGTGTGGGAAGGCTGCTACTATTCAAGGAATGCTTACGCAACAATATTGTGCCATTCATTATAGACGAAGAGTTAAAGATGTTCTACTACCGTGGACTGAACCAGTGGAGTAGTGAAAAAGGATATCTCACCGATACTTGCCTATCAGCACAAGATAAGTTTAAGAAGTATTTAGATTATTTTCGTATTGTGTACTAATTGATAAATCAAAATTTATGGATGGAGAAAGTTATGAGAAGAAAAGATAGGGAAATTACTGAATATAGCAAAATGTTAGATATTCTATCAGAGTGCGATTGCTGCAGATTGGGACTTATTGATGAAAACGGTGCATACATTGTTCCTTTGAATTTTGGCTTTGAAATGGTTGGAGATAAGCTGTATTTGTATTTCCATGGAGCTTCTGTGGGTAAAAAAATTGATTTAATCAAAAAACAAAAAAAAGCTTCATTTGAAATGGACAGAAAATATCAACTTTATGAAGGCGAAACTCCATGCACATATTCATTTTTTTATCAATCTGTTATGGGAAACGGAACAATTCAGTTGCTCGATGATTATGATGAAAAAGTATCTGCGCTAAGTATTTTGATGTCTCATTATTCCGACAAAGGTCAGTTGCAGTTTCAAAAAGAATATGTTGAAATGGTTTCTGTAATAAAATTGGAAGTAATTAACTGGTCTTGTAAAGAACATTAAATTCCAGTTTATCAATCATATAAGCACACTAT
>JAQVQF010000225.1 GCA_028701715.1 Eubacteriales bacterium
GCGAAAATCTGTCCGCGCTCGCATGCTTCGCCATGAATAATTCCTATACCGGACTTGAATTTTTATACGGCATACCCGGTACTGTCGGGGGCGGAATTCATATGAACGCGGGAGCTTACGGCGGGGAGATGAAGGACGCGGTGTTGTCTGTCAGGCTTTATTCGCCGGAAAAGGGTGTTTTTGAGCTGAACCGCGAAGAAATGGGCTTCGGCTACCGCAAGAGCATACTTAAATATAAAGATTACACCGTGCTTTCCGCATCGTTTGAGCTTAAAAAAGGAAACAGAGCGGAAACAGAAGCTAAAATGAATGAATACATGGCTTTGCGAAAATCAAAGCAGCCCCTGGAATACCCAAGCTGCGGCTCGACCTTTAAACGTCCGGAGGGCTGCTTCGCAGGAAAACTGATAGAGGAGTGCGGGCTTAAGGGCTGTGCGGTGGGCGGCGCTATGGTTTCCGAAAAGCATGCCGGTTTTATCATCAATTATAATTCCGCAACCTCTTCTGATATTTTGGCTCTTATTGAGCTTGTAAAAAAAAGCGTGTATGAAAAAACGGGTATCATGCTTGAAGAGGAAATAAAAATTATCGGGGAACAGAGCTAAAATGTCTTATTCGTCTGAATTGAAGGAATATCTGAAACAAAAAGAAACGGAAAACAAAAAGGAATGCTGCCGCAAGGCGCATAGGGCGGGGCTTGAGCTTGAAAAGGCCGAATTTGTATGCGAAAAGGACCGCGGTTGTTATCTGCGCGGGGTTTTTATCGCATGCGGTTCCATGACCGATCCGGACAAGCAATATTATGTCTCGTTTTCCGGCAGCGGCGCGGAAATTGCCGCGGAAGCGCTGATATCCTGCGGTATAACCCCTCTTTTCGGTACAAGAAAAGGAAGAAGCATAGTTTATCTCAGGGAAAGTGACGCTATCAGCGATTTTCTTGCCGCCGTGGGGGCTTCCAAAAACGCGCTCGGTCTGCTTGAAATCGGCGTAATCAATTCCATGAAGCGCGAAGCCAACCGTAAGAATAACGCGGATCTGGCTAACCTTGACAGAACCGCCACCGCATCCGCCGAGGTAAGGAGCGCAATATCCGAAATAATAAGCCATAAGGATTACAGAAAACTGCCCGAGGAGCTGAAGGAAACCGCCAAGCTCAGGCTCGAAAATCCCTCGCTCACCCTTGAGGAGCTGAGACTCATACACGCGAAGCCGATTTCAAAATCAGGTCTTTACCACAGACTGAAAAAGCTGACGGAATTGTCGTTGAAATATAAATAGAGGATCATAACCATGGATTTTGTCCATCTTCATCTTCATACCGAATATTCCCTGCTTGACGGAGAATGCCGTATAACGGCGCTGCCCGCAGCGATATTGGCTAACGGGCAGAATGCCGTCGCCTGCACCGACCACGGCGTTCTTTACGGCGCGGTGGATTTTTTTAAAGAATGCAAAAAGCAGAGCATAAAGCCGATTATAGGCTGCGAAATGTATGTCGCTCCCCGTTCGTTGGAAGACAAGGCCTATCCTATGGACATCAACCCCTATCATCTTGTGCTATTGGTGCGCGATGCGGAAGGCTACAGAAATCTGATAAAGCTGGTTACGGAATCGTTTCTCCGCGGCTTTTACCGCAAGCCGAGGACGGATATGGCATCCCTTGCTTCCCATTCGGCGGGGCTGTTCGCTCTTTCGGGCTGTATGTCGGGCGTGCTTTCAAAAAGGATTCAAAACGACGATACGGCGGGGGCGAAAGAAATTGCGTTGAAATTCAAAGAAGCTTTCGGAGAAAGGTTTTATATCGAGCTTCAACGCAACGGTGTCGAAGGTCAGGATAAAATAAACTCAATACTTATAAATATATCACGTGAACTGGATATACCTCTTGTCGCCACCAACGATGTACATTATATACACAGGGAGGATGCCGAGACTCAGGAGCTGCTGATGGCAATTTCCACAAACGGTGTTTTAGGCGATAAGGAATTTGCCATGCCCACGGACGAATTTTATTTAAAATCCTCTGAGGAAATGACTTCTCTTTTCGCGGATATTCCTCAGGCAATTGAAAACACGGTGAAAATCGCATCGCAATGCGCGTTTGATTTCGATTTTTCAACCTATCACCTCCCCCGCTTTGACCCTCCGTCGGGATACAAATCACAGGCTTACCTTAATAAGCTGGCGTGGGAGGGCATGGAAAAGCGGTTTAAGGAAAACAATATTCCGGACAAAGATAAATATATGTCGAGATTGGAATATGAGCTTTCGGTAATCCATTCGATGGGCTTTGACGATTATTTTTTAGTCGTCTGGGATTTTGTGTCATACGCAAAAAGCAAGGATATTCCCGTCGGTCCCGGCAGAGGGTCCGCGGTGGGCAGCCTTGCCGCTTATGCGCTGGGAATTATCGACGTTGATCCTATAAAATATGACCTTCTGTTCGAGCGGTTTCTCAATCCCGAAAGAGCGTCGATGCCCGATATCGACATAGATTTCTGCGACGACAGACGCGGTGAGGTTATAAACTATGTCGCGGATAAATACGGCGAGGACCACATGGCGCAAATAACCACCTTCGGTACGCTCCAGTGCAGAGCGGCGGTAAGAGACGTGGGACGCGCGCTGGGAATGTCCTATGCGGATGTAGACGCCGTGGCGAAGATGATACCGCGTTATATGGGTATTACCATGGATTCCGCATTAAAGGCCAATCCCGAGCTTGCCTCGGCGTATAACAACGATCCGAAAATAAAAAAGCTTATAGATTTCGCGATTAAGCTGGAAGGCAGACCCCGTAATTCCTCCACACACGCCACGGGCGTGGTGATAACCGACAAGCCCATAACAGACAATGTTCCGCTGTCCCTCAACGACGATGTAGCGGTGACGCAGTTCGGCATGAACACCGTCGCCGAGCTCGGGCTGTTGAAAATCGATTTCCTCGGACTTAGATATCTTACCATTATCCGCAACACCG
>JAQVQF010000226.1 GCA_028701715.1 Eubacteriales bacterium
CCATCGCTATATCTCTGTCCTTGGGGGCGACGTCGTTGACGCGCTTGTTATCTATGAAAAGCTCGCCGTCGGTGATTTCATCAAGACCCGCTATCATTCTCAGGGTTGTGGTTTTTCCGCAGCCGGAGGGACCAACGAGAATTATAAATTCCTTATCCTTAACTTCGAGACAGAAATCAGATACAGCGGTGACACCGCCGGAGAATCTCTTATAAATGTGTTTAAAAAGAACGCTTGCCATGTATTAACCTCCTGATTTGCAGTATATAATCTGCATAAATTACTAACGTATATCATAACAAAAACCATGTTAAAATAAAAGAGGGTAATTACCCAAAATTTCATAATCGTGTTTGGTAATATTGCATAATGCGGCAGTTAAACATGAAATTATACATGATTTTTCAATATTTTCAACTCATTCTCGGTGATATATCTGTACCCGCCCTCCTCAAGCTTGTCGTCAAGAAGGATACCGCCGAAGGATATGCGTTTCAGATAGATTATTTCATTGCCGACGAATCCAAACATGCGTTTTATCTGATGGAATTTTCCCTCGGTCAGCGTTATGGTGCCCGAACAGCCCTCGCAGGTAATCCTCGCCGGCTTTGTAATCGCGCCGTCCAACGGCACTCCGCGTTCAAGCCGCGCCGTATCCTGCGGTGAAAGCGGTTTAACGCATTTGAACAGATACGTTTTTTCCGCATGCTTTTTCGGGGAAAGCAAAGCGTGGGCAAGGTTGCCGTCGTTGGTGAGAAGCAGAAAACCGACCGTATCCTTGTCCAGTCTCCCTGCGGGGAATATGTCGGCGGGACGATCCCTGTCCTCAAGCAGCTCAAGCACCGTTTTTGACGCGGGATCGTCTGTCGAGCAAACATATCCCTCAGGCTTGTTCATCATGATATAGAAAAACCTGCGGCGTATGATGGGTACTCCGTCAAGGGTTATTACATCGGTTTCGTTAACCTTTTCTTCCGCGGATTTTACGGTAATCCCGTTTACCGTGATCCTGCCCTTTTTTGCCGCAGCCTTCGTTTCGGAACGTGAAAGCAGATTGCTTTCCGAAAATATTTTATCTAATCTGATTTTTTCCTTTGCCGGCATATCCAAAAGCTCTCCCGTTGTCTGTATAAAGCCGTTACGGCTTTTTTTATTCAAATCATCCCGCGAAATATCTGCTGACCGCTCTGTATATATAAATAAGCTCCGGGAACGCAAGCAGCCCAAGGACGGTGATTATTAAAATAACGCAGAAGCCAATTATCATCCCGGCTATAAACGGATGCTTTTTCATACAAATATATACTCATTCCTTTTATTTGTAATATCAACATATATTATAGCCGGGAAAACGGTTTTTAAGTCCTTTCAAATCCGTGAACGAAGCCTTCTCCCTCCATACCCGTAACATCGCCGCCTATTATCCTGTTTTTATAGACCAGAAGCGTTATCATGACCTTGCCCTCGTAGCCCTCATAGTTGGTAATATAATAGGAATATCTGGAAACGGTTTTACCGCGGTAGCTTTTGAGATTCAAGCCCTGAGCGCGCTGAATGTCATTGTATTCGGTGTAAACGGCGTCGAATTTCTCCGGAATTACAACGCTTTCGGTTTCGTAATTTTCGGAATTTACGGTATAGCCGAAGCGGGTTATGAAGCTGACTCTGTCCTCGTTGCTCTTTATATCGGAATAATCGGTCGCCACAACCGCGACATCGCCCGCGGAATCGTATTCGGGAATAACCGCGATAAGTGTCGCCAGAGCTGCGACCGAGAGCAGCAGCACCGCGAAAAATTTAATGCTGGACGCTCTTATGGTATAGATAAACATATATTTTCCTCCCGTTATATTTATGTTATATTTATATTTCCGGGAGGATATTATTATTCGTAGTTTTCTTCGAGTATAAGGTATTCGTCGTACAGAGCATCAAGCGTCGCTTCTGTGCTTTGTGCTTCTTTATCGATTTCGGCAAGCCTTATATAATCCGAAGCATATTTTTCGGCGTTGTCCTTAAGCTCCGACAGCTTGTTTTCAAGCCTCGGTATTTCTTCCGAAAGAAAATAAAAGCGCTTTTCCCTTGATTTTTTCAATCCCTTCGCTTTCTTTTCCGCTTCGTATTCCCCGCGTGAGGATTTGTTTTTTTCTCCGGTCAGCGGCGGCGGCAGCTTTACGCGTTTTTGAAGAAACAAATCGTAACCGCCCTTGAAATTTATATAGCCTTCGGGATAGCCGTCCTTGTCGATTTCTATAATCCGTGTGCCGAGTGTTTTTATAAAATATCTGTCGTGGGATACGGCGAGCACGGTGCCTTCGAATGCCGAAAGCGCCGATTCGAATACCTCCTTTGACGGAATGTCAAGATGGTTGGTAGGCTCGTCGAGAATAAGAAACGTGACTTTCTTCAGCACCAGCTTGGCTATGGAAAGCCTTGCGCGTTCCCCGCCCGAAAGCACGTTGACGGGTTTAAAAGCGTCTTCGCCGTAAAATCCGTAGGATGCAAGTATATTGCGCGCCTTACCCGGCGTCAGGCAGCCGTCGGCCTCCATAAGCTCCTCTATAACGGTATTCGAATCGTCAAGCAGCTGAACCTCCTGGTCGTAATAACCCACAACCTGACTGTAGCCGGGCTCGCAGACGCCCGAATCGGGCTCGGCGATACCGTTTATTATTTTAAGCAGGGTGGATTTTCCGCAGCCGTTCGCGCCGATTATAATCGCCTTTTCACCCTTTACAAGCTCAAAGGACAGGTTTTCGAACAACCTGTTTTCACCGTAAGATTTGGTAAGGCCGCGTACGGAAAGCACGGAAAAGCTCGACGACGCGGTATGGATGGCGATGTTGACATTTTTCGGAACGGCTTCAGGACGTTCGGTCCTTTCCATCCTGTCGATAGCCTTCTGTCTCGATTCGGCGGCTATGATATTGCGTTCCCTGTTCCATTTGCGTTGATTTTCGATAAACGCCTCAAGCCTGC
>JAQVQF010000053.1 GCA_028701715.1 Eubacteriales bacterium
ATCATACGCGCTCGAATCGGTAGGCGCAAAGCCCTATGATCTTGCCGTAATGGTCGGCGACAGAAAGCACGACATTATCGGCGCAAAGCAAACGGGTATAGCGTCCGCGGGTGTGCTTTACGGCTACGGCGGCAGGGAAGAGCTTGAAGAGCATTCCGCCGATATTATTATCCCGCGGGTCGCAGATATATACAGTAAACTGACGGACAATTGAAATTGCTATAAATATGGAGGATACCGTATGCCTGCTGTTATTGAAACTCATGAGCTTACCAAGTATTACGGCAAAAATCGAGGCATTATCAATCTTAATCTTTCCGTTTCGGAAGGGGAAATTTTCGGCTTCATAGGCCCCAACGGATCAGGAAAATCGACCACTATCAGAACCTTGCTCGGGCTTATAAACAAAACATCCGGCAAAGCCGAGATTTTCGGCAGGGATATAACGGAAAAAAATCGGGAAATTCTCCCGATGATAGGTTATATGCCTTCGGAAGCTATGTTTTACGGCAGTATGAGGGTGGGCGAGCTTATCAGATATTCCGCAGACCTGCGCGGTATGGACTGCGCGGCGGAAGCAAAAACGCTGTGCGAAAGACTTCAGGTTGAGGTTAAGAAGAAAATCGAGGAGCTTTCGCTCGGCAATCGCAAGAAGGTGGGGATAGTCTGCGCTCTGCAGCACAGGCCTCCGCTGTATTTCCTTGACGAGCCCACAAGCGGACTCGATCCGTTAATGCAGAAGGAGTTTTTTTCAATCCTGGAAGAACGCAACAGGGAAGGAGCGACTGTTTTTCTTTCGTCGCATGTTTTGTCGGAAGTTCAGGAGCATTGCGGGCGCGCCGCCATTATCAGGGAAGGCAAAATAATCGCCTGCGACTACGTTTCGCTCCTTGTAAAAACCACCGCAAAATTTGTTACTCTTGCCGGAATAACGGAAGCTCCGTCCATCCCGGGAATTTTTGACCTTCATGTCGCCAACAATTCCGTATCGTTCCTTTATAAGGGGGAAATCAACGGGCTGCTGTCCTCGCTGTGCGCGCTGCCGCTTACCGACCTTACAATCACCGAACCCGGCCTTGAGGATGTTTTCCTTCATTATTACGAAGCGGAGGAGTCAAAATGAAAATTTTTCTTCAGGAATTAAAGCTCGGCAGAAAGTCGCTTATAATCTGGACGGCTTCAATTATAGGTACGCTTTTGATATGTATATGGATGTTCCCGCAGATGAAAAGCGAGCTTGGACCGGACGGCAGTCTGTTTGAAAATTTCGGCGCGTTTACCGCCGCTTTCGGTATGGACAGATTGAATTTCGGCACAATGATCGGCTTTTACGGTATAGAATGTGGAAACATTCTGGGCATGGGCGGAGGAATGTTCGCGGCGCTGCTCGGTATATCCATGCTCGCCAAGGAGGAAAAGGACCGCACCGCCGAATTTCTGTTCACCCATCCCGTAAGCCGTCTGCGCGTACTCAACGAAAAGCTGGCGGCGGTTATGGCGCAGATTATTTTATTGAACGTCACGGTTACGCTGTTTTCGGTGCTGGGGATTTTATCTGTCGGAGAAGCCGTTCCGTTCAGGGAGCTGCTGCTTATGCATGCGGCTTATCTGATTCTGCAGATAGAAATAGCCGCGTTCTGCTATTGCGTTTCCGCTTATTTAAAGCGCGGGAACGTGGGTGCGGGTATCGGATTCGCGCTTCTGTTATATTTTATAAACATAATCGCCAACATCAGCGCCGATGTTAAGTTTCTCAAATACGTCACGCCCTATGCTTATTGCGAAGCGGCGGATATCGTAAATGACAAAGCGCTCAACAGTACGTTTATTATCCTCGGCTTTGCCTATGCCGCCGCGGCACTGGCGGTCGGATACCGAAAATATCTGCATAAGGATATAGCCGCCTGAGTAAATAAATAATGTCCACTGAATAAATCAAAAAGCCAAGCCGCAATGCGGCTTTCCCGGCTTTTTGATTTATTCAAGTGCAAGGTTTTTACATTAAATTATGTAAAAACCTTGCACTTGAATCCGGCATAATATATACGCCGGATTCAATGAGACATCAAGAAATGCTGTAAATTCATAAAAACTTCAGTTTTTATGAATTTATGCGGCATACGCCGCATGAACAAACCGTTATACGGTTTGTTCATCAGACATTAAATATAAAGCAAAACAACAAGCGGGACATATAATTTATAGTGAGGTGAATTTCATGGCTTCGCGTAATTATATGTCCTCTCAGCTTGTCAGCTTGTTTGAAAATCCTCCCGACGCCGTCGCCGTTATCAAGGGCTCGCCCGCGTATGCGCGTATTTCCGGCAGAACCGAATTTTATCAGACACATATCGGCGTTATAGTGGTGTCATACATCACCGGCCTGCCGTATCTGCCCGGTAAATGCGAACCCAACATCCTTGCCATGCACATACATAACGGCACCGGGTGTACCGGTGACGCCGAAGATCCCTTTGCCGACGCCGGCACGCATTATAATCCGGGCGACTGCGACCACCCCGCCCACGCCGGGGATATGCCGCCCCTTTTCGTAAACAAAGGCTATGCTTTTTCGGTCTTTTTAACCGACAGATTTAATGTCCGCGACATTATCGGCCTGCCCGTGATAATTCATGACCGGCGCGACGATTTTACGACCCAGCCTTCCGGGGACGCCGGTAAAAAAATCGCCTGCGGAATCATAGAAAAAACTTAAAGCACCGGGTGCGCAAGACGAATGGTATAAAATTGATTTTCGTGTAAAAAATAATGACAAAATTGCACGGAAAGGAACAAATAAATTGAAGGACAATAAATCCCCAAAAAAGAAATCCGGTAAAAACACCGACAAAAAGCCCATAAACGACAAGCATCACGGCTCGGGGACGCCAAAGAGCGCCGCTCCTAAGAGCGCCGCTCCTAAGAGCGCCGTTCCTGAAAGCGCCGCTCCTAAAAGCGAGGTTGACAACCAATGGGCGACAACCAATCAGAGCTATTACCCTGACGAACGCGAAAGGCGCGACGGACCGGGCGGCGAAAACGGTTAAATTATGGCAAAAAATCCGGAGGGAAGTTATCCCTTCGGATTTTCATTTCGTTAAAAATTTTCACCGACAAGCCATATCTTGGCATCCTCCGGCTCGTCGAAGAATCTGCTTCAGTATAAAATAATCGCTTTAATCCTTATTGCATAAACACACTGATACCGCTGTTTTATCCATTTAAAATCCTGTTATTGTCGGTATGCGGCATGAAACCAATGAGTACTTATTCTTATTGTTATAATTTTAACTTCTTCACCATTGATTACTTGCGTTTTAGGACTTCTCCCATTTTCCGAATAGATAATCGAATAAAGATTAGTCGAATCAAAAGTTATTTTGTTTTTATATACGTGTATTGCGTCAAATCGTTTAAATATCGATTCAATTCTGTCAAGGCTTTTTTGTTCCTCGTCGTTTAATTCAATGCGTTCAGAGTCATCCAAATAAAGCGTCATTACACTTTTACCGTCAATATAGTTTATCCCTATGCAAAAATATTCCCTGTCGGTATTTTGCCGTTGCCTTTCGGCAACGTCTTTGATTACCTCAAAATCCTCTTTATAGGCATTAAAATCCTTTATTTTATAGCTTAAAATGGGATCATAATAAAGTAAGTAAGAAATACCCGCAACAATAATAACGAATATCAGAATAACCGCGATTTTAAAATATTTATAATCAAACGGTATATATGGATTCTTTTTCATATTTTCCCTTTAATATATTCGCTTATCGCGTCAAGGTTTTCTTCCTTGACATAATCCCTTCCGGCGGCGAATATTTTTTCGGGATCGCCTTCGATTTTATGGTTTTTAATCTCGTTTTTGGTGATAGCCTTCATGATAAATTTACTCAATCCCTTAAGCCTTTGGAAACTGACGCCTCCGCGGAGGTAAAACAGCGGGGTATCGCCGGTTTTATTTGAAGTTATCAAGCTTTTGGTATTATTATCCGTGCTTTCCGCCATTCCGACCGCGCCTATGCATTTAATGTTGTGTTTGTCTTTAACCTTTGAGTATTTTTTTATGGAGTTGGCGCAAATCCAGCTCATAAAAATTATTTCTTCTTTCTCCTCATGCGCAGGGTAGTCCTTAAGCTTTACCGCCTCGATACCGAGCCTTTTACCCAGCATATTCGCATATCTTTCGGTGAATCCGGTCTGGCTTTCATAAACTATTTTCATAAAATACTCCTTTTATAATATTCGTGTTCCAAAATACTGTACATCAACTGATTTGCCCAGCCGCCGCGCCACGGCAGCTCCTCGCGGATAACAAGCTCCCTGAACATGCCGCATTTTTCCATAACCCTGCGGGAAGCGTCGTTATGCTCGTTGCACATGGCGACAAGCTTATGCGCGTGGCATCGGCAAAAGGCGATATCAATCAGCCGCTTTACGGCTTCCGCGCAGTATCCGCGGCGGCGGAATTGGGGCAGCACGCAGTAACCGATTTCCCAGCTGCCTCGGTCTATCTCAAACCAATGCAGATGACATTCGCCCGCCGGTATGCCGTCTTCGTTTAATATAACATAGTCCATATAGCCTTCGCTCCCGATACGGGAAATGACCTCGTCGCGCACCTTTGCGAAGTCGGAGGGAATGTCGTTTTCAGGCTCATAGTACCATATGTCCTTATTTATTTTTATCGAAGCGACAAAGTCGGCGTCCTCCTCCGAAACCGGCTTGAGCGTAATCGCAGGAGGTGTGACGCCGCTCATTGTATTTGCTCCGCTTGTTGCTTTATTGTGTAAGAAGCTATGGGTATCAGCCCTTCGGCGGCTTCCGGAATACCGCCGCGTTCGAATTCCAGACCCTCGTGCTCAAGACACAGCTCGAGGATATAACTGAAAATTCCCATATCAATATTGTTGAAATAAGCCATTTTTGCTTTGGAAAACAGCGAAAACACGCTCGCGGCGCGGCAGAGTTCGATCTTATTCGCAGTACATTTAACTCTCCAGGGCTGGGAATTACAGGCGCTGGGCGAATATTTTACCGTTTCGGCGACATTTTTAAAATAATCCCCCTGCCAGACCGTTTCGGTATCCTTCCTTGAGGCTTTTTTGTAATCCCTGCGGAAATCCTTTTCCTCGGCTTTGCCGAACGCAATCAATATTACAAAATCAAGTCCGTCATAAACCGGCATATCCGGCTTGGAAAAGCCGTGCCAACACGCGCCGATATTTACCGACGCGAAATATATATCCATCTGCTCAAGCATAAAGCCTGTGTTCAACAGATAATCACCCTTCGCTTCGCTGTAGGCGAGCAGGCAGTATTCGCCGCGGCCGCAGCCGGTTTCCGACGACGGCACGATACGGAATGCCGTCCTTATATCGCCGTTATACGGGACAAGGGTTTTGAGCTTTTCGCCGATTGCGGCAAGCTCTTCTTCCGTCAGTTTCAGAGCTTTGTCGAATCTTCTCACGGATTTTCTTTTAAAAATCATATCGTAGGCGTCCATGCTTGTGTTCCTTTCAAAATAAACTCATCTGCTCGTATTTCCGGGGAAATTCATGAAGGAAGGCAAAAATTTCATCGTTCCCGAGAATGATTTTATGCTCGGCGCATTTGTCATTGAATATTTTTGTAAGCTTTTCGTTATCGGCGCTCATGACCTCGTAGGAATCGCCGTAGGCTTTGCTGTATTTTGCTTTCATACCGGGAAAATGCTCGTCGAGCTTTTCGTAAAAATACTCCCTGTCGCCGTTTCGCAGCGTCACGCCGAAGCCGAAATTTATTATACCGTATACCATGGCCTCCGCGCAGTAATTCAATATACCGCGGAGATTTTCTTCGGTGTCGTTGATGAAGGGCAGCGTGGGCGTTAACCAGACAACCGTCGGTATGCCGTTGTCACGCAGCACCTTCAAGGCCTCAAATCTCGCCTTTGTTGTACATACACACGGTTCGATTATACGGCATAACGCTTCGTCATAGGTCGTGAGCGTCATCTGAACGACGCATTTCGCTTTTTTGTTTATGCGTTTCAATAAATCGAGGTCGCGCAGCACGGCGTCAGATTTTGTTATTAACGTGAAGCCGAAGCCGTATTTTTCGGCAAGCTCAAGGCATTTGCGCGTATAGCCCAGCTCCGACTCAAGCGGCATATAAGGGTCGGACATGGAGCCCGTGGAAATCATACACGGCGAACGCTTTGACTTTAACGCCGCTTCAAACAGCTGTATGGCGTTGCTCTTGACCTCGATATCCTCAAAGATATGGTCCATGTTATAGCAGAGACTTCTGCTGTCGCAGTAAATGCAGCCGTGTGTGCAGCCGCGATATATATTTATGCCGTTATGCGCGGAAAGCAGCGATTTCGCTTCTTTAAAATGATAATTCATTTGTTTTATACGTCGCCGTTGCAGATTTTTCTGTAAATATCGGGGTCAAGCATGGGCTTTGACAGGACGGCGGCGGTTTCGTCGCTAATCCGCCCGTCAAGCGTAAATTCGCGTCCGGCTTTTTTTACCCGCTCGAGATAGGGCAGCGTTACGGGTCGAGCTTGTTCGATATTGAGCATAGGCGCTTCGGCGCATAATATCATAGGCGCGTCCTTGCCGAACATTTTACGAAATTGTATAACGAGCGCGTCAAAATTACCCTCGTAATCGGGGAATCCGCAGCCCGAAATCAACATGTTGACCGCGTGCGGCTGTCTGCGGTTTTCGTGGTAGGTATGCCCGTCGGCATCCGTTTTCTGCGCGGGTGTGGCGAGCGGCAGCATGCGCTCAACCAGCGCCTTTATACCCGCGGGCATGCCGAAGCAGTAAAGAGGCATCGACCATATAACCAAATCCGCCTCAAGCATTTTTTCCACAATTTCCTCCGCGTCGTCGTTTATGACGCATTTGCCGGGCGTTCTGAACCAGCAGGAATAGCAGCCCGTGCAGGGCGCAACCTTGGCGTGTATTATGTCAACCTGCTCGTATGCGGCGTCCATACCCTCAAGGAAAGCCTTTGACACGACAAGGGTGTCGCTTTTCGTCCCTTTCGGCGAGCCGTTGATAAGCAATATTTTATTGATTTTGTTCATTTTTCTTCTCCCATAATATGGTTTGCTTTATAATATCACGAAAGCTTTTAATTGTCAATCATAATTGCCGCAGGACATAAAAGCCGGAGATCGAATTATCCCCGGCAAAAACACAATTATTTTATTGATGTATCCAATATCTTCTGATAAAACAGCCGTACTTGTCCGAATAAACTTTGTTTTCGAGCGTACCGCCGCAGGCTTCTATGGTTTTGTAGGACGCGGCGTTATCGTCGTCACAGGTCACAAGCACGTCGTTTACGCCGATTTCCTTAAGCTTTTCAAGGGCAAGCTTTAGCTGCAGCGTACCATAACCCTTGCCGCGTTCCGAGGGACGCACGGAATAGCCGATATGCCCTCCCAAATTCATTAGAAAATCATTAAGATAATGCCTGACGCTCGCCATGCCGAGCACTCTCTGCCTTTCGGTATCGAAGAGCATATACTGTCTGCCTTCGACCAATCCGCAGGAAGGATCCATTTTGTTTCTGTCGGCGTAGCTGTCAAGGTGAGCCGTCCATTCCTCAAATGTGGAATATTTCTCAAGCCTTCCGCAGCCGTTGAAATCGGTGTCCCCGGAGGCCAGCATTTCTGCTTTAAAATTCAATATTTCTTTTTCGTGTTCTTTTGCGGGTGATATTAGTGTAAGCATATATGTACCTGTTTTTATTTTTCTTTATTATCATAATAATAATAACATAATATATATGAAAGTGCAATATTTATTACAAATAATAACCGCGGGAATTGCTCCCGCGGTGCTGTTATATCTATCTGTTTATATTTACCGACTTGGTAACGGTTATTATTCTTTCTATCAGGTCCTTGATATAGCCGAGGTCCACCGAAAAGCCCTTTGATTTTGCGAAAGCCTCTATATGCACCAGCACATAGCCTAACTTTTCGGGTCCGGACTTTCCCGTCGCCTCGGCTTCGGTTATAAATTGTAATATCATGGGATAAAGCGTTTTATCCTTGGAAAGCCGTATGGTTGCCCTGACCGCCTTCCATATAGATGTTACCAGCACTAAGGCCGTGAAAACCAATTCCGTTATCGTCCAAAAGCTCATGACGCCGCCTCCTGTTTCATATGGAATATTATGCGTCCGCGGGGCGAAAAATGCCTGCGGAGGCTTGAACGGCAATATATCCCGTAGCAGTATATGAGCGTGCGGCGAATTTTGTCGAAAACGGCTTGCCTGCGCGTTAAAAACCGGCGGGATTGCTCCGCCGGTTGGTTGATTAATGATTTTTGTTATTACTTATATAGTAACTCATTAAGGCGCTTTACATATTGCATATACACATAATCATTGTCAAAAAACGCGTATTTGTCAATGCTCCCTCTGCCGGCGGCGGAAAAATAATGCGCGAGGTCGTAAACGACGCTGTACTGCGTATACGGCGTTTCAAGCTCAAGGGAGCGTTCTATTTCGTCGTATCGCTTAATGCGGTAGCATACGTCGAATATTTCGATATCGTTGCCGAAAACCGCACCCGCCTTTTCCACGCCTTCCTTGCACGCGGCGATATAAGTCGCATAGGTTTCATACATGCCGTCGGGCACCGTTATGGTGTCAAACCTGCCCAGACAATCCTGAACAAACACATAGTCGACAATGGGGCGTTTTCCTTCCTCATCGTTTTTTATCAGCCTATAAAGGCTGTCGCCGAAACCCACGGGGGAATCGTTTCGCCAGGCGGCGGGGGCTATCGCTATCATAATATCATCGTCAAGCGAGCGTATCACCTCCGACTGACCCTTGTAAAGGCTGCGCGTAAATTCGGTTTTCGCCTGCTTTTCCTGCATAAGCCAATAATCGCAGGTCTCGTCGACAAGATAAAAACCGTAAAAGGAGGGATGAGAGGAGTATTTTTCGTATAGATAACGTATCATTATTTCCGCGTCCTCAAGCACCGAATCTATATACGCCTGTTTAACGGCGTTTGTTCCTTTCAGTTCGGAATAAGAAAGGGATATGACCGTCGAAAGATATACGTTTATTCCCAGCTTGTCGGCCGCCGCAAGCATCGCCTCGTTCAAATCATAAACACCGTGTCCGACACCTTTGCGGTATCCCTTGGCGGCAAGCTCGGCGGAGGGCTCGGCAAGGGTGATTTTCTTTTCGTAATTTAGGTTTTCGCCGCCTATGATTATCGTATCCATACCCAGCTCACGGAAACCCTTAAGCTGTATATATGTGCGGTATTCGTCGTAATAATGATGGGAATTGTAGCCTTCGATATAATCGATGAAAAAGCCGTAGAAGCCTCCCCGCATAACGGGAAGCCCGGAATAATCTGTAATTGCCGGGAAAGTATATTCGGGCTCCGCGACCGGCGAGGCCGCCCCGTATACCGTAATTTCGTCAAGCATAACCGTTTTTGAGGCGTAAATGTTGACCGTAAGATAACGCGCTTCGACGGTATGGTTTCTCATTGCTCGGTAGCTTGTTTTTATATAGCTTTGCTTCTGTGTGCTTCCCATGTTGAAGCTCATGGAAAAATCAAAATAGTTCACGCCGTCGACGGAGTATTTAACGCTTATGAATTCCGGCTCGAATACGGAAACCGATTCGGCGGAAACGGCGCCGAGATAAATTTCGGAAACATTCTTTATTTCGCCGAGGTCAAGCCTGACGGTTATGACGTCCCGATTCATGAGATCGTCTTTTTTTACGCTGTCAAGAGCGACAAACCTGCCGCGTTCTATTATTTTTTTACCCTGTTCGCCGTCGGTGAGAATTTTTCCGTCGTCGGCGTATTTTACAAAGGTATCGGGAGTGCTCCCATCGATTGTATAAGCCGCTCCTTGGGAAAGATTTACCCTGTTTGCCGCGGGCGTGCCGATATTGTGAATCGCGGTGGGATTAAGCTTTTTGCCCGCGGGCGCGTATATGACATATTTAACCGATTTGGCAAGCACGGGTGAAGGATAGCTCAGGGAGTAAGCGCCGTTTTCCGCTTCATATTCCATCTCCCCGCCGTAAAAGGAATAGTTATAGCCGTCGTTGGAATAGAACAGCTCCACCCGTTCCGGCATAATGCCGTCGCCGCCGAAAACGATCGACGAGCTTTCAAGCAATGCGGGAAAGCCAAAATCGTTTTCTATATAAAAATAAGGTGATTTTTCGGCAAAAAGGGAGGTCGCATGCGACTTGCCGTACCAATCGCCGAAGGATTTTTCAATATCCTTGATAATGACGCCGCAGCCTTCGCCGTTTCCGTCGGTAAGCCTGCCGCCGTCGTCGCCGTAAACCGTACAGGAATTGATATTGCTGTAATTATAAAAAGCTCCCGCAGAAAGATCCGTTTTCATGGGCGTCAGCGCTTCTTCGGAATTTTCGGCCGAATTGTCATCGCTTTCGGAATTATCCCGCGCCGATTTATCGGCTTCCGATTCCGCAATTCCGCCGTTCGCGCAGCAGACCAGCAAAGGAACAGCGAAAGCCGAGAGCAATATAAGTAAAAGAGCTCTTTTCATAAAAATGTCCATGCCTTTCCCAAAGGGTATTTTTAATGATTATATATTATTTCTTATTATGTGTCAACTACCGCATAAGCCAACTGAAATGAGTTATAAAAAAGACTTAATATGTAAAATAGCTATTGCATATCGCAATATATCATGCTATCCTTATTTTAACAAATTTTTTTCGCATTTTGCAACCTTTCGGAAGCTTTTCGAGTGTATATTATGTGGAGGCAAATATGAGCGATACCATGGGAGCGATTGTCGACAAATATTCGGGTATGGTTTACAGAACCGCCTTTTCCTATCTGTCAAGCCGCGAAGACGCAGAGGACGTAATGCAGGAGGTCTTTATCCGCTTTTTTAAGCAACATAAAATTTTCAATGATGAAGAACATGAAAAAGCATGGTTCCTGCGTGTGACGATAAACTGCAGCAAGAACGCTCTCGCGCTGCGGAAAAGAAAGCGCGAAACAGAAACGGCGGCGGCGGAACAGCTAATAACGGACAGGGCAAAGGAGGATTATTCGTTCTTGTTCAGGGAGGTTATGAGCCTTCCCTCCAAGCAGCGTATATGCGTTCATCTGTTTTACTATGAAAACTATTCCGTCGGCGAAACAGCCCGTATCACAGGTTTTTTACCTTCCACGGTAAAATCACATTTACGACGAGCCAGAAACACTTTGAAGAGCAAACTGAAAGGAGTTTACAGCGATGAGCATTTGGAAGAATTATAAGAATGACATGGACAGACAGCAGCCTTCCGCCAAAGCGGTGTCCTCATGCAAGATCGAGGCGGAAAGCCGTTATGTACAAACAAAAAGGAAATCAGCAGGCAGACGCATTCCCTCGCTTGCCTGCGCGGCGGCTTTGTTGATTGTCGCTTCGCTGACGTTTTCCTTTATATTCGGCGCGACAGGCGGCAATCCGATCGTTAACGGAAACGACACAGGCGTTATAAAAAAAGTCGCCGATTATACACAGCTGTACAACGAGCTTTCCTCAAGACTGAGCAGCGGCAGCTATTATTACAGCGATAAAAATGCCGTCGGCGCTCCGACAGAAGGAGCGGAAACCGACGACAGCGCAAGCAATGGCGATTATTCGGACACCAATCTGCAGGTTGCGGGAGTTCAGGAGGCCGATATCGTAAAAACGGACGGCAGCTATATTTATGCCGTATCCGATTCGTTTATCTATATCGTTAAGGCCGAAAACGGCAGACTGACGCTTGTTTCTAAAATCAATACCGCCGAAATAAGCGGTCAAGACGATCAGAATGGTTACAGCTATTCGTATGCCGGTGACATTTACGTCACTCCGACAAGACTGATAGTTATGAAAAACGTGTACTCATACGGTATATATGATAAAAACGGCGATACCGATTACGGCTATACCGAACCCGTTCCGGAAACGGATTATGCAGGC
>JAQVQF010000227.1 GCA_028701715.1 Eubacteriales bacterium
TTGCGGAATTGTGTAACGGCAGCACGGCAGACTCTGACTCTGTTTGTGAGGGTTCAAATCCTTCTTCCGCAGCCAATAAAAAATCGTTCGCGATTGACTGATTTATAAGTCAACCGTGAACGTTTTTTTGCTTTAATAAACCCGGTAATATCAACGGATTTAAATATTACAAATTGTTAAAATATATCAACACAAGAGGGAAATATAATACAATACAAAATTCCGATACATGGCAAACAGCATGGTTTTATATGTGTTAAAAGCGCGGGCTAAAACCATACAGTTTTGTTTATAAAACAGGGTCGGCTGCTCGATTAACGGGTAACCTGCTTTTGATTACCGTTATTTAAAACTCAATCCATTCCAAGGGCTTGCTGCTTTTTTCAACCAATGCTTTCTGACGGAACGACACATTGCCGGGTTCAAGAACAAATTCCCCGGCTTTATATTTTTGTTCGGCTGTTTCAAGCGCTTCGCTTTCGTTTTCCGCATAAACGATAAACTCATCAGAAACGGTTTCTTCGATAACCACAACAAATTTACGTTTCATATATCATTCCTTACATAATATGGTTTTTTTATATCTTCCTCCGCCAAGAAATTCAATGTAACCTTTGTCTCTTAATAATTGTAATTGCTGTCGTATTTTTGGTTGGATATTATAATTTTCGGGATGTTTTATTGAAAGAAAAGTTTCAAATCTATAAATTTCCTCAAGATTGAATTCGTTTGATGATATTAAGTTAACACAGTTTAATATATCAAACAACCAACCTCTGGTCTCAATGTCGTTTGCTTCAAATGTTCTTGTAAAATTTAATTTATCAATAATTGATTTCTTGCTTTTTTCTATTTCGTGATTAATGACAAAAATACGTCCTTGTATCGGAATTTCGCTTAAAATAATATTACAACTCGTCCAACCTGCTCTTTGCGCATGTGCAGATAAAGGTTTCCTTTTTTCAATAATACTTGGAATAATAAAGTGTCTTGGAACTATTATAAACGAATATACTTTTTGTATATCGGGGCAGTAGTTTAGAAAGAAGAAATCCGGGTTTGTATTACTGGTTATACGAGAAATCATAGTTGAATATGCCCCGTCAGCTATCTTTTTACCAAATTCGCCTGCTTTGCTTTTCAATTCATATTGATTACTACAATGTGGGCATATAAAATCAGCTACCGGTTTATTATTAGATAATTGTTCGAGTTTTTTATTGCCGCATCTTGGGCAGAACATATTATTATAAACCCAATCCTCGGTTAACAGACGTATTCGTTGTGACGGACTATGATAACCATTTGCTAATGATGTATTAAAGTAAAGATTCATTGTTATGCTACCCTTTTAAAATGCTTGATACTAAAGAATTATTACTTTACCCTATCTCCTCTTCCTCGAAACATATTTTTCCTTTGCGAAAAGATATGTATCATCGTAAACCGATCTTGTAAGCGGGTCTTCCGATTTATAAGCGCGGTAGAATTCACCCGGGACGCCGCCCTGATAATACATCTTTATGGTATTCATATAACCGGTTTCCTCGCCTGCGTCGAGGTAGCATTTGTACCTTTCGATATCGTCCGGCTTCAGTCCGCCTATTTCCAGCTCCACGCACATGCCGAGCGCCTTTGTTATGGAGGCGTTGTCGTAAAGCCTCTGCACGGTTTCGTCCTTACGGAAGGCGTAATTCGGCTGCATACAGGCTATGTCGAAGCCGTTTTCCTTCCAGTCCTGGAAGCCCCACGCCTGGAAATAGGGAATCCAGAAGAATTTCAGCCCCAACGAATGGAGATATTCCCTTGCGTATGCGATAAGGTCAAGCTCGAATTCGTCGCTATAGTTGATGTCCTCCTCGAACCAGTAAAAGCCGCCGAGCGTTACGTTTTTATAATTTTTTTCCTTATATCTGTTGAGATGCTCGTCGATAATCCACTTCAGGGCTTTTTTTCTGTCGCGGAGGGTGCTCATATCCTCGTCGGTGCCGTCGCCGTCAAGATCGCCGAATTTTTCCGGGAATTCGCCGTAGCGTACCTTTGAGCAGAGGATGGAGAAGAACACCTGAACCTGATGATTTTCGATTCCCAGCTTTTCGCCGACGGTCGCTGCGGCTTTGTCGAGAGCGTCAAGGTTTCTGTCCTTTGCGAATACGTTGTCTACATAATACCTCCAGCCCTCCGCGCATTTATACAAATAGGAATATGTATAAACCGAATAGGGAAGATACAGGAAGGAATCGAAGAAGGTGTCGGTCATTTTGCCGTCCCTGTCGATATACGCCAGGTGAGGTATATACTGCTCCTCGGTGATAAGCCCAAGCCCCTTTTCGCCCACCTTTTCCGGCGGGACGCAGTTGTATGACAGCAGCAGGTTACGGACATTGAGGAAATCGTCGTATTCCGGGTATTTGTTGACATGCATGATTGAGGGATTTTCTTCTATCGCCTCCGCTTTTACCGAAATCGCGTTTTCGGGTATGGCTTCGGTGCCGAAGACCTCAATTTCGTCAATCCATGTATGACACGGTACCTCGAATTCCACAAGGATATATAGCGCCTTATACGGAGTGCCGAAGCTTTGCGAAAGCTCAAATCTCTGCGGGCTTTCAGGGCATTTTAAGTTACACGCTTTGACAATGCGCTGCCAGTCCGCGCCGTTTTCGGAAATAAGCACGTCGCAGCGCCGCGGAAGCTTGATACCGGTACTGTCCTCACGCAGAAAGCCTATTTTTATTTCGTCCACCGCGGAAAGCCCGTCGAGCTTGAAAACCACAGACCTGCCCACGCCCCTTGTGAAATGAAAAAACGCGCTGTCGCCGCATTCGGCTTTTTCGGCTTTTTTGCCGTCCGTAAGCTTGGCGACGCTTTCCTTGGTATTATAATAATCGGTTTCGAATGTGTTCCCTAAAATGCTGTCGGAGGATATTCCGTAAACAGGAACACCGAGAAGCAGATTTTTTCT
>JAQVQF010000228.1 GCA_028701715.1 Eubacteriales bacterium
CTTTTTCAAAAAGCCTGTCGCGGAGAAATTGACCGAAAGCCTGCGGAGCCTTTGGGTCAAGCCCCACATATTCATCCATGTGGAAGCCGTTTATACGCCGGAAATCGATTGTTTTATCCGCAACGAGGCATTCCAGAAAATCGTTCTGGGAAGGAGCGGCGGCGAAAATTACAGAAATTTCATTTTTTTCGCCAAGCAGCTTTTTTATGACAAAGGCGGCGTCCTTCGCTGCGGCAAGGCCCATGTTGCCGCGGTGGTCGTATACTCTGTATTCGAGCGAATCGATTTTTCCCTGTTTCAGTATCATTTCCATGCCCTTTCATTAAGCATAAACACAGCTGCCGCCGATATATACGGCTTTTATGTTTATATCATCGTCGAATACCGCGATATCGGCGTCAAAGCCCGCGCGCAGTATGCCTTTGTTTTCGAAACGTGCGATTTTTGCCGGCGTCGCGGTCATCATTTTCACCGCGTCGGTTACGGGTGCATCGGCGTAACGAATCATATTTCTCACAAGCCTGTCGCAGGTGGCTATAGAACCCGCAAACGCCGAACGGTCGGGGAGCTTTGCAACGCCGTCCTCAATAATGACCTCATAACCGCTGCTTAACGAGCCCAATATCATTGCTGATGACGCGGTTCCCGCTCCGCGGAGAGCGTCGGTGACCAGCGCCACCTTGTCGGCTCCCTTGGCTTTATATATGTATTTCAATAAAGGGGGAGGCAGATGGCAGCCGTCGGCGATTATTTCAACCGTAAGGTCATCTATCATATATCCGCTTTCGATAAGCCCGAGATGCCTGAAGCCGCCTTTTCTCTTTATAGTGGACATCCCGCTGTAAAAGTGCGTAAGATGCGTGTAGCCGTTTTCATACGCCTCCAGCGCGGTTTCGTATTCCGCGTCGGAATGCCCCATGGAGGGCAGTATCCCGCGCGCGGCGAGGATTTTTCCCAATTCCATCGCCCCGTCAAGCTCGGGAGCGATCGACCATCTTTTTATATATTTCCCGCCTTTGGCGAGGATTATTTCATAATGCTCCTTTTCGGGCGCTTTTATATACCGTTCGTCCTGTGCGCCCTTCTGCGCTGCAGAAAAGTAAGGTCCTTCGAGATGCAGCCCGGCAAGACAGCTTACGGTCTTTTTTTCTTTTATTTTACCGAACACGTCGAATATTGCGAAAAGCTCCTCGTCCGGACAGGTGAGGGTTGTGGCGAGCATGGAGGTGGTGCCGTGGCTTTGATGCAGCGCGGCTGTTTTTAAAAAAGCCTCCTCCGTACCGTCCATGAAATCGTATCCTCCGCCGCCGTGGACGTGGATATCTATAAAGCCCGGCGATATGTAGCCGTCGCCGAAATCGGTGCATTCGTAAAACGCGTCGTCGTTTTTACGCGTCCCGACATAGATCAGTTTTCCTTCTTCAAAGGTGATCTCGCCGTTTTCAATAATTCTCACCGGGGTGATTATGCGCCCCTTTAATTTGGTTTTCATATGTCATTTCCTTTGTCAAGCAGGCATACCGCGTGGCAGCCGATACCGTTCCCGGCAAGGCCCAGCCCTTCCTCGGTGGTTGCCTTGACGTTTATTCTGTCCTCCGTTATACCCAACGCCTGCGAAATCGTTTTTATCATATCGGGTATATAGGGTGAAAGCCTGGGCCTTTCGGCTATAACGGTTATGTCACAGTTGATTATAACAAAGCCTTTCGCGGTTATAATGTCAAAAACCGTTTTTAAAAGCTCAATACTTGATATGTTCCTGTACCGCTCATCATTATCCGGGAAGTGAAAGCCTATATCTCTTGACGCGGAAGCGCCCAGCAATGCGTCGCAGAGAGCGTGGAGGACGACGTCGCCGTCGGAATGGGCGATAAGCCCCTTTTCAAAGGGAACGCATACGCCGCCGAGCATAAGCTTTTTTTCGCCGCCGAACCTGTGAACGTCGTAGCCGTGACCTATCCGCATAATCAGATTTCACTTCTTTCGTTGAGAAAGCATATCGCCTTCGCTATTTTAATGTCGTTTGCGTCGGTGAGCTTTATATTAAGCTCCGAGGTTTCCACATAGCTTACCTTAAACCCCGCGTGTTCCGCTATCGTCGTTTCGTCGGTGGAGGAAAGCCCGTCCTTCAATGCCGTCGCACGGGAAGCGAGATAAATGTCGCGCCTGAACACCTGCGGCGTCTGAACGGCGATAAGATTTTCACGTTTGGGCGTATAGCGGCATTTTTCCTCGTCACTTACATACTTGATTGTGTCCCTTACCTTGGTGCAGGCGCAGGAAGCGCCCGTCTTTACGGCTTCCGCTATGAGGGCTTCAATTTCCTCGGCGGTGATAAACGGACGCGCGCAATCGTGTATGCAGACCAGGTCCGCTTTGTTCAGAGCGTTCACTCCGTTGGATACGGAATCCGACCTTGTGTCGCCGCCGCCGACGAATTTTAGCTGCTTTTCACTTTTTATAAGATGTTCAAACGGAGCGGAATTCTTACACACAACGATTATTTCATCCACCGAAGGACAGGCGGAAAAAGCGTCGACGACGCGTTCGATGACGGTCTTACCGCCGAGCATTATCAGGGGCTTGGATACATTCCCCATCCTTGTTCCGCTTCCCGCGGCGACTATAACCGCGCCGACATAAGGCTTGCGCTGCATAACATTTCCTCTTTAGTCTTTGTAATTATATCCCAATTCAAAAGCTGTATTATTAAGCTCCGCCAGCTCGGGCTTGGCTTTCGGCGATGATGCCTTCAGGCATTGCGTGAAATATTCCTTTGTAAAAAGCTCCAGAACCTTAATCATCCGCCCCAACATTATGACATTCGCCAGCTTGGAAAAGCCGTTTTTATCCGCCAGAGCTGTGCAGGGTATGTAAACGGAGGTTATATCGTTTCTTTCGCATTTTTCGCCGATAAGCGACGAATCGATGAACACATAT
>JAQVQF010000054.1 GCA_028701715.1 Eubacteriales bacterium
ACTGCCCGGGTGATATTCGACGCCGAAAAACGCCGAAGCTCCTTTTATATCGAGCTTTTCCGAAGCCATATCAAGCTGCGGTTCCGAAAAAACCGCGGCGACGCACAGCGAAAACAAATCGGCGTCGACGCCTTCGACATCGTAACGGTTTACGATACGGAGATCCGTCACATCCTCGGCGTGAAGCAGATTGCGTATGTCCGACAACGCCGACGCCGCCTCGTTTGCCAGCTCTTTTTTCTTTTCAACGTATATTCTGTAAACCATCATTGCTCCTGCGCCGCCAGCGCCTTTTTCCCTATATCTCTGCGGTAAAAAGCGTTGGCGAAATGTATTTTATCGACATCATTATATGACATTTCCACGGCTTTTTCAAGTGTTTCGGCAACATTGGTCACACCCAGCACTCTGCCGCCGCTTGTGACGAGCTTTCCGTCTTTCAAGGACGCTCCGGCGAAATAAACTTGACCGGTAATATCCTTGTCAAGCGATATTTCAAAGCCCTTTTCATATTGAACAGGATAACCATGTGACGCCATAACCACGCAGCAGGCGTGCTTATCGCTGAATTTTATTTCTATATCCTTCAAGCGTCCCTCGCTCACCGCTTGCATTACGGTAAAAAGATCCGTTTCAAGCAGCGGTAATACGGCCTGTGTTTCGGGATCGCCGAAACGGCAGTTGTATTCTATGACCTTCGGGCCGTTTGCTGTCAGCATCAGTCCGAAGTAAAGGCAGCCCTTGAAGGTTCTGCCCTCCCTGTTCATCGCGTCGATGGTGGGTATGAAAATCTCTCTCATACACCTTTCGGCAATATCCTCGGTATACCACGGGTTGGGAGCGACCGCACCCATACCGCCGGTGTTTTGACCTTTGTCTCCGTCAAGCGCGCGCTTGTGGTCCATGGACGAAACCATAGGCACGACGGTGTTCCCGTCGGTAAAGGAAAGCACGGAAACCTCCGGTCCGGATAAAAATTCCTCAATGACAATATTCGCGCCGCTTTCGCCGAAAATTTTATCCTCCATTATGGATTTTACGGCTTTTTCGGCATCCTCCCTTGTTTCGGCGATAATAACTCCCTTGCCGAGCGCAAGACCGTCCGCTTTTACGACTGTCGGTATTTCACAGACCTTAACATATTCCAAAGCCGAATCAACAGCCGAAAACGCGCGGAAATTTGCCGTAGGGATGCCGTATTTACGCATGAGGAGCTTTGAAAACACCTTGCTGCCCTCGATAGCGGCGGCTTTCTTGGAAGGTCCGAAAACGGGTATGCCCGCTTCGGTCAGCATGTCCGCCATGCCGAGGACGAGAGGATCGTCGGGAGCTATCACAGCAAAGCCGATATTATGGCTTTTCGCAAACTCAAGCACTCCGTTTATGTCTTTCGCTCCGATATTTACGCATTCTGAGTCGCCAAGCATTCCGGCATTACCGGGCAGAGCGTATATTTTATTTATTTCCGGCGATTTTTTGAGCGCTTTAATAATGGCGTGCTCGCGCCCTCCGCCGCCGATTACTATTATATCCTTTTTCATATCACACATATAATCAATGGTGGAACAGACGCACGCCGGTGAGCGCCATGGCTATCTGGTATTTATCACAGACGCTTATTACGTCATCGTCACGCACCGAACCGCCGGGCTGGGCTATATAGGAAACACCGCTGCGGTGAGCGCGTTCGATATTGTCGCCGAAGGGGAAGAAGGCGTCGCTGCCTAAGGAAACCCCCGTAAAATGAGAAAGGAATTCTTTTTTCTCCTCTTTCGCGAGCTTTTCTGGTTTTCTTTCAAAATAGGTCTGCCACAGTCCTTCCGCAAGCACATCGTCGTCATCTTCGGAAATATATATGTCTATCACATTGTTTCTGTCGGGTCTGCCGAGAGTTTCAAGAAAAGGCAGAGAAAGCACCTTCGGATGACTGCGTAAATGCCAGTTGTCGGCCTTTTGACCGGCAAGGCGTGTGCAGTGTATTCTCGACTGCTGACCCGCGCCCACGCCTATCGCCTGTCCGTTTTCCGCGTAGCAAACGGAATTTGACTGTGTATATTTTAGGGTGATGAGCGCTATGAGCAGGTCGCGTTTTGCCTTGTCGGGTATGTTTTTATTCGCCGTGACCACATTTTCAAGCAGCGCGGAATTTATTTCGACGTTGTTTCTTCCCTGCTCAAAGGTTATGCCGTAAACCTGCTTTCTTTCGATAAGCTCGGGAACATAGGTTGTATCTATTTTAACGATATTGTAATTGCCTTTTCTTTTTGTTTTAAGTATCTCAAGCGCCGCGTCGGTATAGCCGGGAGCGATAACGCCGTCGGAAACCTCTCTTTGTATAATATCCGCGGTAATTTCGTCGCAGGTTTCAGAAAGAGCTATCCAGTCGCCGAAGGAGGACATCCTGTCGGTGCCTCTCGCTCTGGCGTAGGCGCAGGCTATGGGAGAGGAGTCCAGCCCATTGATGTCTTCGACAAAGCAAACCTTCTTTGTTACATCGTCAAGGCGTTCGCCCACGGCGGCGGAGGTCGGCGAAACATGCTTGAAGGAAGTGGCGCAGGGCAGCCCCGTCGCCTCTTTAAGCTCCTTAACGAGCTGCCAGCTGTTGAGAGCGTCAAGGAAATTTATATATCCCGGCTTTCCGTTGACCACCTCGACGGGTAATTCGCCGCCGTTTTGCATAAAGATGCGGGCGGGCTTTTGATTGGGATTACAGCCGTATTTAAGCGTCAATTCGTTCATTCCATTACCTCTGTCATTTATTTTTGTTGATAAGACGGCTTTCAAATGTTCCGTCCCTGAGGTTGTCGTATCTTACATAAAGGGATACCTTATTCGTTTCGTTTAAAGAATTCCATATAATATCCGTTAATTCGTCTATGGAATCGGAAACACCGACTCTTTCGGGTTCTCCGGTAAAGGTCGGTATGGGATCACCGTCGTGGTTATAGGTGTGTATAAAATGGCCGAGTCCTTTTACGGGCGTATAAGCAAATGTATATCTGTTGCAGGCCGAACCGCTTTCATCTGCTGATTTAAGAATATTCAGCTTGTAGGTGAAGCCTTCGCCGCCGAAGCCGAGTAATGCGCTTATTCTCGGGGTAAGATTGGGCGCGTCGGGCTCGAAGCAACGGGTATCAAGCGCTTCCTCAAAGGTACTTCCCTTTTCCAAAAATTCATAAACGGTGTCTGTCTGATCGCCGTTGGTAACGATAAGGCTGTTTTTATATTTTCTCACGGGTGAATAGATTATAAGGGAGGGATCTTTCACTTTGGAAGCGTCGTATGGATATATCGTAACTTCCCCGTCCTTTTCGACAAAAACGCGGTTTCTTGAGTTTTCGCTCCGTCCCATGATAAAATAAGCCGAAACAGCTTTTATTCCGTCGGACGTGATGCCGACGATTATCCCTCTGCCGGGATATGTATTGTCGCAAAGCAGATCCTTTATGGAATTGATACCGTAAACGCTCATTAGCTCTTCTCCTTTTCGGGTGTGTTTGTTTTATCGGTTTCCCTGAGCAATTCCTTTGCTACCTTTTCCGCCGCTTTGGGGAGTATCACCCATTCGGCGTTTTCCATAACGCGGTGCTGGAGCGTTTCGGGGGTGTCGCATTCGCGTATCTTTATGGCTTTCTGGGCGATTATTTGGCCTCCGTCGGGTATTTCGTTTACAAAATGCACCGTGGCTCCCGTAACCTTGACACCATATTTGAGCGCATCCTCATGTACCTTCAGCCCGTAATAGCCCTTGCCGCAGAACGATGGAATAAGCGACGGGTGAACGTTAATTATTCTGCCGGGATATTTTGAAGTAAAATCGGCGGAAAGTATGGACATGAAGCCCGCGAGGACTATCAGCCCGATATCGTGTCTGCTAAGCTCTTTGATTAATTTACACTCGAACTCCGCTTGATCTTTACAGCTCTTTTTTGCCACGACACAGACCGGGATGCCGGCAAGCTCCGCCCTGTTGATGGCATATGCTTCGGGATTGCTGGAAATCACAAGAGACAGCTCTCCGTGCTTTATAATCCCGCTTTTTGAAGCGTCAATAAGAGCTTGAAGATTCGTGCCGCTTCCCGAAACGAACACGGCAATTTTAATTTTTTCCATATCTCTGCCCCTTCTTTCCCAAAAACTTAACTGTTAATAATAACCCCTTCTTCTCCGTCTTTTAACTCTCCGATAACATAAGCGTCAACGCCGTTTTGTTTCAATATATTTATCGCTTTATCCGCGTCCTCAGAGCCGACTATGACGGTCATACCGATGCCCATATTATAGGTGTTGAACATATCTCTGTCGGATATATCGCCCGCCGTGGCTATAAGCCCGAATATCGGCGGTATGCGGAGCGCTTTTCTTGAAATTCTGACGGTGATGCCTTTTTTCAGACAGCGCGGTATATTTTCGTAAAAGCCTCCGCCGGTTATATGAGAAATTCCCTTTATCTTCACCTCGTTATTTAAAGCAAGCACGGGTTTTACGTATATCTCGGTCGGGGTAAGCAGTACCTCGCCAAGCGTTTTACCGTCGTATTCGGCAAGCGGCTTGGTTAACGTGCCGTTTTCGATGTCGAATACCTTTCTTATCAGTGAAAAGCCGTTGGAATGAACTCCCGAGGAGGGCAGTCCTATGACGACATCCCCGGCTTTCATGGCGGAATTGTCGATTATTTTGCTTTTATCCACAATACCTACGGCAAAGCCCGCCAGATCGTATTCGCCGACAGGATAAAAGCCCGGCATTTCCGCGGTTTCGCCGCCTATAAGCCCGCAGCCCGCTCTGACGCAGCCTTCCGCCACGCCGCCGACAACGGACGCGACCTGTTCCGGAACATTTTTCCCCAACGCTAAATAATCCAAAAAGAACAACGGTTTCGCTCCGCAGCAGATTATATCGTTGACGCACATCGCCACGCAGTCAATGCCGACCGTGTCGTGCTTGTCCATAAGGAAGGCAAGCTTCAGCTTGGTTCCTACGCCGTCGGTGCCGCTGACGAGAACGGGCTCCTTGACAGAGCTTATATCCGGCGTGAACAAACCGCCGAAGCCCCCAATGTCGGAAATCATACCGGGAACCACGGTTCTTTTAATGTGTGTTTTCATAAGCTCCACGGCCTTGTAGCCCGCGGTGATATCGACGCCCGCATTTTTATAGCTGTCGCTGTAGCTTTTCATATCAACCCTCCATGCCGCTTTCAGCGGTAAATATTATTGTTAAAATTGTGTCCGCTTCAACAAGCGGCTGCGGCGTTTAAGCGTGGGTAATTTATCGGCAAAAAGGAACACCGCGATTCCATAAACCGTTTATTTGCGCTATGACCTGCCCTCGTTTATTTTTTTATCGTATTTATTCACAAATATGCGTTCCGGCTTTTCCGTGGGATAATAACCGTCAAAGCACGCCGTACAGAAGCCTTTAAGCTTGCAGCCTTCCGCAATTATACCCACTTGGTTGCGTTTGAGATAGCCGAGACTGTCCGCGCCGATAATGCCGGCAATATCCTCAAGCTTATGGTCTCTGGCAATCAACGCGTCGGTTTCGCTGATATCGGTGCCGTAATAACAGGCATTTATAAACGGAGGAGCGGTAACCCGCATATGAACCTCCTTCGCTCCCGCTTCGCGCAACAATCTTACTATTCGGGCGGAGGTGGTGCCGCGGACTATAGAATCGTCTATCAATACCACCCGCTTGCCGGAAACCGTAACCGATACGGGATTTAATTTAATTCGTACCTTTCCTTCTCTTGTCGCCTGCTCCGGCGCGATAAAAGTTCTGCCTATATATTTATTCTTTATGAATCCGACTCCGTAGGCGATCCCCGATTTCCGCGAATATCCCACCGCCGCGTCCAGCCCCGAATCGGGCACGCCCACCACCACATCCGCTTCTACGGGATAGGTTTCCGCAAGCAGCTCGCCCGCTTTTATTCTTGCCGCCTGAACGGCGCAGCCGTCTATAACCGAATCGGGACGCGCAAAATATATGTATTCGAAAACACAAAGCGCGGATTTTGTGCTGCCGCAGTGTGTTCGTATGCTTCTCATACCGTCGCTGTCGAAAACCACGATTTCACCCGGTTCGACATCGCGTACAAAGGTACCGCCCACCGCGTCTATACCGCAGGATTCCGAGGAAACCACCCATATGCCCTCGGCGGTTTTTCCGATACACAAAGGGCGTATTCCGTAAGGATCGCGACAGGCGACAAGCTTGGCGGGAGACATCAGTATCATTGAATAGGCACCCTTAAGCTCATCCATGGCTTCGCCGACCGCGGATTCGATAGAGGATGTCCTGATTCTGGCGGAAGTAACCACATGGGCAATCGCTTCAGCGTCGCCGGACGAATGGAATATGGAACCCGCAAGCTCGAATTTTTCACGCAGTTCGCAGGCATTGACAATGCGTCCGTTATATGCCACCGCCATTCTTCCTTTTATATGATTTACTACAACCGGCTGAGCGTTGACAAGCCCTATTGTACCCCTGGTGCCGTAACGTACATGACCTACCGATATATTTCCTTTTCCCAGGCTTTCGAGTATATCCGCGGTGAACACGTCGTTAACCAATCCGTTTCCGGTGTGCGTGGTGAAAACCCCGTGGTCGTTTACCGAAATGCCGCAGCTTTCCTGTCCCCTGTGCTGAAGCGCGAAAAGACCGTAGTAAGCAAGCCGCGCAAGATCGGCGGCTCGTTGCGAATACAGCCCGAAAACACCGCATTCTTCCTTTAATTCAAACATGCTTTAATTCCTTTATAATAAAACTTTATATTTCAGGCTTTATACTTTTCGTTTGTTTCCCTGTCCTTGGCAAGCGAGGATTCGGCTGCGCTTTTTCTGTAGGAAACAAGCTTTTCCATAAGGTTATCGTCCGAAAGAGCAAGTATTTCCACGCACAGCAAAGCGGCGTTAACGGAGCCGTTTATGGCGACCGTTGCGACGGGTATGCCGGAAGGCATCTGAACGGTTGAGAGCAGCGAATCGAGTCCGTCGAGAGTGTCGGATTTTATGGGAATTCCTATTACGGGCAAAACGGTGTTTGCCGCCATGGCACCCGCAAGATGAGCCGCCATCCCCGCCGCGGCTATTATGACACCGAAGCCGTTTGCCCGGGCTTTTCCGGCAAACTCGGAAGCTTCGCGGGGTGTGCGGTGCGCCGAATATATATGCACCTCAAACGGGACGCCGAAATCCTTCAGTATTTGAATTCCTTTTTCAACAATTGTCAAATCCGAAGCGCTGCCCATAATAAAAGCCGCTTTTTTCATATTATTGTCAATACCCCCAAAAAATTAAAAAAGGGCACACCTGTATGAAATATCACAGGATGCCCAGGCGGTCGGCCGCATAATACTATTATAACACATATTAACAGTATTATATAGTTTTCGTTCCGCTGTGGTCATTTCCACTTATCCGCCGGTCACGAAAACCATATTCAATTTACATATAAATAATATCATATCATATAATAAATGTCAATATTTCGGAAAAAAAGAACCGTAGAATATATGCCCGCATATGCGTTAAGTTTTGGGCAAAATGACACCATGATGCGGTTTTTTACCGTATTGGCTTTCATTTTACCGATTACAATTTAAAGAAGCTATATGCTTAATGGAAATATTATTGTGTTTGACAATATTAACCTGATATGATATAATATTTGTGTTTATATATGTTACTTAATTCCGAATTTACTGCACCGGAAAGGAACGGCAATAATCATGAAAAGCACTATAAAACTGGTTCTCTGTGTCATCCTCACGCTTTCCGTACTTCTGACCTCGTGCGGCACCGGCCGGATTTCCGACGAATCGAGCCTTTCCGTCAGCGATACCTCGGCATCCGAAGACTCCTCCGCGATCAGCGAAACGGGCGACGACAGCTCGTATGCGGATGATTCCTCCGATTCAAGTGCCGAAACCTCCGAAGAAGAACCCGAGTTTTTACGAAACGAAATATATTTTGACGATATAGTATATGAAACACCGGATTTTGATGAAATATACCGAAAAATCGCCTCCGTTCAATCGCTTTTCGATGAGGAAGCGGATTCCGAAGAAATCAAGAATGAATTTGAAATTCTTGTCGAGCTTATGTGGGATGTAAGCACGGCATGCGGTCTGCTCAGTATTATTCAAAGCCTTGACACAACGGATACCGAAATTTCAGACGAGCTGGTTATTCTTTCCGAAAATTTTACCAATGCTCAAAAGTATTATTATAAGCTTGCCGTAACCCTGCTGGATTCCTATTGTTCCGATATTGTTTTTGCCGAATGCACCGATACGGAAAAGGAAGAAATACGCGAAAATGCCTTGCTTATAGACGACGAATATGTTTCGCTTACCGCGGAACTGACGGAGCTCCAAAATAAATATATAGACCACCTGTCGCTCACAATATACGCCGAGGGAAAGGAAATGACCCTGCAGGAGGTTATGGATACCTATGGCTACTACAATTATATCAGGGCTCTCAACTACGTCGGGGGCGAGATATATCTTGATCTTGTTAAAAAATACAAGACCATAGCCGTTAAAGCGGGATATGAAACCTATGCCGATTACGCTTACAACAATGAATATTACCGTGATTATACAGTAAACGACAGCAAAAAGCTGCATGCATACGTTAAGGAATATATAGCTCCGTTATATGCTCAGCTTTCAAATAAGGTTTCATACTTTAACTCGGCGGGCGAAAGCAATCCGTTTGATTATGAGGATATAATTCTCGCTTACTCTTCGACAATGTCAGAAGACATGGTAAACGCATATAAATATATGAAAAAATACGGGCTTTATTCGATAGACGATAACGCCGTCAAGCAGGTGGGAGCATATACCACTTATCTTTACAGCTATGATATACCCTTCATTTTTCAGCATACCTCCGGCAATTATTCGGACATACAGACCTTTATACATGAATTCGGTCACTTTTACGCCTATTATCTCCACGGACCCGACCTGCCCTTTATGATAGACATAGACGAAATCCATTCGCAGGCGAACGAGCTGCTTTTCCTGCCTTATTATGCCGAAATTTACGGGGAAAGCGCGTGTGAAAAGATCACGCTTTTCGAGCTTTATTCCAATTTGGATTCTATTATATCCGGGTGTCTTTTCGATGAATTCGAGCAAGCCGTTTTCGCGGGGGAATATGACAGCGTGGAGGAGCTTAATGCGCTCTACGTTTCGATATGCGAGGAATACGGAATAACGAATGTGTCCGAATACGGCTGGGTGCGAATACAACACCTTTTCCTCTACCCGTTCTATTATATCAGCTATGCCGTATCGCTTATCCCTTCCCTTGAGATATATTCGGCATCTATCGATGAACGCGATATAGGTATAGCGATGTATAATGAGCTTTTGGAAGAATCCCTAAACTGTACCGGCTTTATGGATCTAATGAACAATTCGGGCTTTGCCAATCCCTTTGATGAAGCAACCATAATCGATATTGCGGAAACAGTAAAAAACCTTATCAATTGAAATCCGGCCTTCGTTTCCTGCATAAAAAACAGAAAGGAGCGCGCAGATTATGTTGTCTTGCATTATTATTTGCGCCAATAATTAAAGCATGGGCATTTCATTAAAAAAAACAAAGATAGTGTGCACGCTCGGACCTTCAAGCCGCTGTAAAGATACGGTACGCGATATGCTGCTTTCGGGTATGAATGTTGCGAGGCTTAACTTTTCCCACGGTACTCATAAGCACCATGCGGATACCATCGCCATGTTCCGGAAGGTACGCGACGAACTCGGATTGCCCGCCGCCGTTATGCTGGATACGAGAGGTCCGGAAATACGCACGGGCGAATTCGAATGTCCCGTATTCCTTAAAGAAGGTCAAAAATATATCATCACAACGGATACAATACCCGGAACCGAAGCTTCATGTAACATATCCTACGCCGAGCTGCCGAAGCAAATTAAGGAAAACGGCTGTATATTGATAGATGACGGGAAAGTAAGGCTTCGGGTTGACAGCACAACGGATAAAGAAATTTACTGTACGGTTGCGGACGGCGGTATTGTTTCAAGTCACAAAGGGGTTAATGTGCCGGAAATTCCTCTTGATATGACATATATCAGTCAAAAGGATAAGGAAGACTTGTTGTTCGGTATAGAACAGGATGTGGACTATATTGCCGCATCGTTCGTACGCAGAGAAGAGGATATAATTGCTCTCCGCAGCTTCCTTGACATTAACGGCGGAAGCAGCATTAAAATCATTGCAAAAATTGAAAATCAAGAGGGTGTGAAAAATTTTAAATCCATTCTCAACCGCGCTGACGGAATTATGGTGGCAAGAGGCGACATGGGAGTGGAAATTCCGTACGAATTGCTTCCGGGTATACAGAAACGCTTTATAAGAGAATGCTATCAATCGGGCAAAATAGTCATAACCGCGACTCAACTGCTCGAAAGCATGATCGAAAGCAAACGTCCGACCAGAGCCGAGATAACCGACGTGGCAAATGCGGTCTTCGACGGCACAAGCGCCGTCATGCTTTCAGGCGAAACGGCAAGCGGAAAATACCCGGTGGAATCTGTCAGGACTATGGTTAAAATAGCCGAACAGGCCGAAAAGGATGCCTTTGATTTAAATATCTATAAAAGCCTAAGCCCTTCCCATGATATAACGGATATAACCAATGCAATAAGCGCCGCCGCTTGTACGACCGCAGACCAAATGAATGCGAAAGCCATAATCGCCGACACCACAACCGGAACCGCAGCCCGTCGAGTGTCCAAATACCGTCCTTCGCAAATAATAATTGCCGCGACGCCTTTTGAAAAAACCTACCATCAAATGTCTATGTCTTGGGGGGTATATCCTGTTTTGCTCCCGAAAAACCTGGACGATATAAACGCTCTGTTTTCCGCGGCTGTCGAAAGCGCAAAGGTAAACGGGCTGATTTCTGTCGGCGATTCGGTTGTGCTCACAGCCGGAGTTCCGTTGAAAATCAAAGGCAATACCAATATGCTGAAGGTGCAGATCGTCAAATAAATCCATCTTATTGATCGGATTTCCGGTTATAAATCCGTCGGCGTTAAACAGTATTATCATAAAAAATATATAATGATTCTCCCAAGCAATGAAAAAAAGAGAAAAGCAATTAAAGGGGGTGATTTTATGAAAGTGCGTGTATTTGATAGTGCGCAAAATACATATTTCAAGTCAGAGGTTTTTGCAAGAATCAACACAGGTTGGTATGAAAAACAATTAGTTTTAGTCCCATCAAACGACGGTGGATATATTAAATTTTTTGACTTTATTGATAAAAGTAGCGAAAATAACCCTGCACTTATAAATACTATCGTTTCCGGTGTTCCCTCCGACTGGGTAAATATAAAATCCGACTCTGTAAGCAAACAGTTGAATGATTATACTGGTTTTCTTAATTCGGATGTATTGTTTTTTGAGTTTATCGGATACCCATGGATATTTGAAAATAAATCAATAATGGTTGAATTGCTAAAAGGAAAATCAATTCCATATAAAAACAGTATTTTTGAAAATAAAATCGCTTCTACTGATATATCGGGTTGGAACTATGTTGAAACACAGGATGATGCCGAGCGTTTAATAAAACAAGCACGCGGATTTCATGATTCTGTAATTAACAAACTTAATTACATAAGTGGATCCTACGTGAACAGAGATCGTTCAATATATCCCTTTGATAACC
>JAQVQF010000055.1 GCA_028701715.1 Eubacteriales bacterium
CTTTTTTGCCGTCCGTAAGCTTGGCGACGCTTTCCTTGGTATTATAATAATCGGTTTCGAATGTGTTCCCTAAAATGCTGTCGGAGGATATTCCGTAAACAGGAACACCGAGAAGCAGATTTTTTCTTTTACCGTCGGGAGCTTCCCATGACGGAGGATTATCGAACCGTTCGATAGAGTATTCCTTATAATAAGTCATATTACAGCCATCCTTTACAGTTTTCAAAATTTTATCACAAACATTTATGGAAGTCAATGATAAAAACACGTCTGCGAACTAATATTATCAAGCGTAAGCTTGCACTTAATAAAGGCATACGACAAAAATATAAAACAATATCCGACGATAATTAGCACACAAATAAAATGAGTGCTAATTATTTACATATTGATAACACAATATACAATATTGCAAGGTATAATAACAATGTAAACGGAAAGAGTGCTTACATAAATAAAAAAGGCGGCACGAAAAATTCCATAATAAAAATATATATTGCATTGGAGGTATCAGTTATGCAAAACAAAAAAAGTAACGAACTCGGTCTTTACAACCCGTTTCGCGAGCTGGATGAATTCCAAAAACGCTTTTTCGGCGATCCTTACGGATTCTTCGGCAAAAACACTATCATCGAATTCCGAACCGATATCAGGGATGACGGCGATGCGTTTGTCCTTGAAGCGGATCTTCCCGGCTTCAGGAAAGAGGATATCAATGTCGATATAAACAACGACATCATGACCGTCAGAGCCGAGCGGCATTCCGAGCACCGTTCTGAACAAGAAAACGAAACAAAAGGCAAGTATATCCGCTGCGAGCGTTCTTACGGCTCATACAGCAGACAATTTGACCTTTCCGGGGTCAACGCCGAGGGCATCACCGCGAAATACGACAACGGCGTACTTACGATGAATCTCCCCAAGAAGGTTCCCACGGTACCCGAAAGCAGAAGAATCGCAATAGAATAACCATCCTTCCGCAAAAGGCCGGGCATATGCCCGGCTGATTTTTTATATAAACATTTCACAGGTGCCGGCTTTTTTAAGATATTCCTCAAATGTCATTGAATATTCCGTAATGCTTTCTCCGGTTTTTACAGCGCGCATTCCGCAATGCGTTGCCATATGAACGGAGCGTATGTTTTTTCGATTTATTTTCGCGCTCACCGCTTTTGCCCTGTTTTCAAAAAACAGAATATTTAACGCTTCCCGCAACGCGGCTTTACCGAAGCCGCGTCCCCAGAGTTGTTCTTCGCCTATGACATATACGACTTCATAACGATTGTCCGGTAAGTCGAGAAGCCTTATAAACCCTATTGCTATGTCCGGATTGTGCTTGCCGCACACTAAATAAAAGCGTCCCTTTTGGTTAAAATACAATGTCAACAGATGCGGCTGAACATTGTCCAACAGATATAAAAGGCTGTCAGTTGCAAAACGGCTTTCGTTAAGATAACGAATTATGTTTTCGTTTTGTAACCAACCTATAAGCTTGCGAATATCTTCTGCTTTAATATCTTTACGCAAGAATACAGAAGCGGCTTTTTTCACTATGCTTACCTCAAATTCATAATATTAAAGCCCTTCTGCGCCAAGCGCTGATGGTTCTTTATCTTTAATTTTATTGCTTTCCTTGTCCTTGCTTTTTGCTTTCAGTTTATTGTCAATTCGGTTAATATTACAGAAATACCTATAAAAACAATCTATTTTTTCAAAGCGGGGCGTTTCAACAGCGACTGCTCTTATATCGAAAAGGATTTTACGCACAACCGAGCCGGAACAATATTTAATTTCCACACCGCCCCAGGAGGGAGGCGTGTCGCCTATGTTAAAATAACTCCAATAAAACAGAGTTTCGCTGTCTTCTAATTTTATACGGTAATCATCATGAGCTTTAATTATACCGTTAAAACATTCTGTACCGTAAAAATCGTCACGCGTCATAAACGCACCTATTATTTTACGTTCTTGTTCTGGTAATCCCTTCGGTAAACAGGTTAAAAGACATACGGAGTTAGGCGCAAGCCTTGCGGGTATCCTCGGCTCACCTTTTGAATAACCGCTTACATATCTTCCCGTAAAAATGCTCCATGTACTAAAAATTTCCCCGGCAGTATTGGCAATAAGACCGAAAACTCCTTGAGAATTAGGTATAATTTTTAAATTGTTCAGTCTTTGCAAGCGTTCATGTGCTTCACGGAAAGCATTGTCTTTTTTCTTTTCCTCAAGCTCTTTACGGCGCAGCTGAGCTTTGATTTTTTTCTGTTCCTCTGTATCTTCGAAAACGATAAAATTAAGAAACGAATCGGGAAACAAAAACTTTTTATTGCCGCTCTGGAAGCTGATATGGATTATGTTTTCCGAAACGCCGGTAATCACTCCTTTGCCGAAAGAAATATGCATGACTGATTTTCCGATTATATCCATAAATTAACACCTTTCATTATATTTCGATTTAATGCGTCTGCATTATTTGTCATCGATTTTTAACAAATTGTCCGAACGTGGCGCGCCGTATGATGCTTTTCGTATTTCGTTTACTTTTATAATAACGCGGTTTTCCGGTACAAGCAGCTTGAGTTTTTTATTACACGAGATATCCAGATCATTCACCGTAACCCTGCCGTCAGCGGGAATTTTAGTCAGATCGATTATAACGCTTTCGATAATATCGGCAGGCAGCGCCTGATATGGTATTTCGTCTGTAAGCAATATGGCATATCCCGCGATATTTTCTCTGTTTCGTACAATGACCTTTGCTGTACTTACTATTTGTCTTTCGGCTTCAAGAGCTAAAAAATTGATGTTTTCCAAGCTGTAATTTGAAACCGAGCGAGATATGTCTTTTATTAAAACATAAATATTTTTATCATTCAGTAATATATTTACCACACCGCCTTCGCCCTTTTTTTTAAGTACGCTTACTGCCAATCGTTTTTCAATCTGTATCGGAATCGATTCGGGAAGATTCGGCCCATAGATACAGCCGGGTATATAGCCTGTTTTTCTTAAAGCTTTTGCTTTTACCCCAATGTCGCGCGTTTTAACTGATAATGTAATCATTGTAATTCTCCTTTATGTAAATATTAATATACGATTATATTTATGTGTTTCCTATGCTTTTTCGACTATAAAAATAAAAAAGGCTTTTTACATAACACCTTACGGCGTAATACAAAAAGCCCTTCTTGATAAAGACGGTTCTTTTCTATTAAATTTTTACTATTTATTATAATATAACATATTTAAAGAGACAAAGCAAGCATAAATACAATATTTATTAAAAATTAATTCCTTAGACATATTATTTTATTTGTTTTTATTATAAAATAGAAAGCGTTAAAGTTGACAGACGGATACAATGAAAATACCGGGCATATGCCCGGCTTTTTGTTGTTTAAAAGCATATATTTCGACAATCAAAAATAAATTATCGTAAAACGATAAATAACTATTGACAAACGAAAATATCGTGTTATAATAACCCCATAAAATAACGGGGAGAGATAAAAACAAATGGAAAAAATTAAAAGACATCAACAATAATGTCGATAGTGCTGAAGGTGATTTATATTGTTGTCTGTATCGGCGTGGGCTTTCTGGTCGCCGGGCTGATATTTCTGTCTGTCAACGGAAGCGCCAATGAAATTCATATAGGCGACAGCATTAACATCAGCCTGCCCTTCACCTATGAAGAAATCGGTTACGGCGGTTTTCCTCAGCTTATCGCCGGATGTATATTGAATATAATCGCCGGTGTTTTGGGCTTGATTATTATTAAGAACGCTTATATGATTTTTAAAGAAATAAGCGTCACCGCCCGTCCGTTTGAAAAAATATACGTAAAGCGGCTTAAGACCATCGCGCTTATCATGATAATATCAAATTTCGGGCTGTCCTTCATACGCGGAATAACCGAATCCATCATGGGCGGTAAAATCGGCAACTGGTTTCAAACATATGATATTTTTACGGCTGTACTCATTTATTGCCTTGCTTTAATATTCGATTACGGCTGTGATCTGCAAAAGCAGTCCGACGAGACCATATAAAAATATGATAGTTTTAAGACTTGACCGCGTTATGGCGGACCGTAAAATATCCCTCAACGAGCTTGCGGAAAAGGTCGGCATAACGAACGTAAATTTATCGAACATAAAAACGGGTAAGGTGGCGGCGATAAGGTTTTCCACCCTTGACGCCATATGCAGGGCACTCGGCTGCCAACCGGGCGATATATTGGAATACAGCGAATAAATCATATACTCGGCATTGAAAACCGCAAATCGTAAAAGCGGTTTTCTTTTTTATTGGAATTCATTGAAATTATGCTTTTTTTATGTTATTATTAATTGAGGCAGGACGGCGGTATTCAGAAATATAATGTTTAATCATTAAATGGGGGTGAAGAACAATGATTCCGAAAAGCAAAAGTAAAAAATGCGATTCCAACTGCGACACCTGCGCGTATTACGATTATAACGAAAACACCGAAAGCTATGAATGCCACATGAATCTCGATGAGGATGAGATGGTGAAATTCCTTTCCGATTCATTTTCAAACTGCCCGTATTATGAGCTATACGACGAATACAAAACCGTGCAAAAACAAAATTAATATTTAAATCTGTTATCAGGAGATTGTTAAAACTAATATGTCAAGTACCCTTGAAACGCTTATGATGGTTGCCTTTGGTGTATCGTGGCCGTTTTCTCTTATCAAATCTGTAAAAGCCAGATCCACCAAAGGCAAAAGCCTGTTGTTTTTACTGCTTATCGATTTCGGCTATACCTGCGGTATAGTATGGAAGCTGGTTGAATGGAAGGAATCCGGAGCCTTTACGTATCCCGTTGTGGTTTACATAATCAACCTGTCGATGGTTGTGGCGGATACGCTGCTTTATTTCCGGAACAAAAGGATTGAAAAATGCACGTTAGAGACTGTATCTCGGAGCTGACCGAGGCTCTGAAGGAATTTTTCGGCTCAAGGCTTCTGTATGTCGGACTTCAGGGAAGCCACAGGCGCGGGGAAGCGACCGAAAAGAGCGATATTGACGTTATGGTCGTGTTGGACAGGCTTTTTCCGGAAGACTTGCAATCTTATAAAAATATAATTTCCCGGATGAAAAACGCCGATAAATACTGCGGCTTTATATCCGGGCAGCGTGAGCTTGCCGAATGGAACAGGCTTGAGATATGCCAGCTCACCCATGAAACCCTCGATTGCCACGGTACGCTGAAAACGCTCGTGCCTTTCTATACCGATGAGGATGTAAAAAATTATGTAAAGCTTTCGGCGGGGAATCTGTACCACGAAATATGCCACCGCTTTATATATTCCCCGTCCGAAAAAAGCATTGCAAAGCTGTCTGCGTCATATAAACAGGTGTTTTATATCCTGCAAAACAAGTATTACTTGCGTACGGGCGAATATGTGATTACAAAAAAAGAGCTGTTGACGCGCCTTCAGGGTAAAGACCTTGAAATACTTGAAACAGCGATGAATATTAACGAAAGCTACGATACGGAAAAGGTTGAGAAGGCTTTTTTGCTGTTTTTCGACTGGTGTAAGGAAACCATAACAAATGTCTGAAAATATCCTTATTTGCCCGGTGTGCGGAAAACCGCTTGAAAATAGCCTTGAAAAAGAAAAAAACGTCCGAAAATGCGTTTCCGGACATTCCTTTGACATAGCAAAAGATAATTATGTAAACCTACTTGTCAGGAGCGGTACGGAAAATGCCGGCGATAACAAGGAAATGGCATTGTCACGTAAAAATTTTCTGTCAAAAGACTATTATAAACCTCTCGCCGATGTGGTGGGGGACTTGCTCGTCACCGCGGATACGGAAACGGTACTCGATATCTGCTGCGGCGAGGGTTATTATACCTCGCAGCTGACAAAACGTAAAAAGTGCGATTTTTACGGGTTTGACATTTCAAAGGAAATGGTGCGTCTTGCGGCAAAGCGTAGGTGCGGTGCGGAATTTTTTGCGGCCAATCTTACCGATATTCCCGTGAGGAGCTGTTCGGTGGATTTCGCCTTTCATCTTTTTGCTCCGTTTGATAAGTATGAATTTTACAGAGTGATGAAAAAAGGCGGCACACTGGTTACCGTCATTCCCGGCAGGGAGCATCTGCTGGGATTGAAGGAGGTTCTATACGAAAATATCTATTACAATGACGAAAGCGTGACTGATGCCGGGGAATTTACGCTTGCCGATAGGATAAGAGTCAGGGCTTCGATATCGATTGATAACAAAGAGGATATTGCTTCGCTTTTTAAAATGACACCCTATTATTACAGTACGCCGCGCTCCGGTATTGAAAAGCTCGAAAGGACAGAGAAACTGGAAACGCCCATCGAGTTCGTACTGCTTGTGTATAAGAAATGAGGATATAAATGGCAACCTGGATAACGCATCTGCGTATCGCGGAAAAGCTGCTTGACAGAATCGACGGTATGACGGAAACGGAATTTGTCGTTGGCAATATGGCGCCCGACAGCGGCGTACCGAACAGGGATTGGTCGGTATTTACCCCGAACACGGAAATTTCCCACTGGAGGAAAACCGGGACAAACGGAGAAAAGCGAATTCATATTGAGGAATACGCGCAGAAATATCTCGGTGAAGAACAAATACATTCATATAATCAAGCCCAAAAGTCATTCTATCTCGGATATTATACGCATCTGCTTTCCGATATATATTGGGCGGAATCGGTGATTGAACAGAGCAGAGTAAAATATAAAGAGATATATGAAAAAGATAAAAACGAATGTATATGGATATTGAAAGGCGACTGGTACGACCTCGACTACCTTTATCTGAAGGAAAACGGAATATTCAAGACATTTCAAATATATAAAGATTCCGAAGGCTTTAAAAATCGGTACCTTGATTTCTTTTCGGAAGACGCCTTCGACAACCGACGTGAATATATAACGAGTTTATATCTCGCCGGCAAAGACGGCATTGACAGAGAATATAAATATATGAGTAAGGAAGAAATGGAATATTTCGTGGATGAAAGCGTCTTTAAAATTATTAGAATATTAAAAAGGGAATATAAAATAGTAACAATATGATAATTGGGGGTCATTATTATGCCTTTTCCGACACATATAGTCGCCGCGGCGGGATATGTTTTTGACCGTAACGGCAATATGCTTTTGGTAAAAACACACAACCGAGGCTGGGATTGCACGGGCGGACAGGTCGAAGCCGGAGAAAGCCTTGAGGAAGGCGTATTGCGCGAAATTATGGAGGAAAGCGGCATCACCGCGGAAATCAAATGCCTTTGCGGCGTTTATTCCAATGTGGGTCAGTTTTTGTACTACGACGGCGTGACCAACGTGCCGACTAAGGTGATGTTTGATTTTATCTGCGAATACGTTTCCGGCGATTGCAGGACATCCGATGAAACCGGCGAGGTGATATGGGTACCGAAAACAAAGGTGATGGACTATGTCACCATGCCGGTATTGCGTTACAGATTTGAAAGGATACTTAATTTTTCCGGCAAGGTGACCTATGCTTCTTATATAACAAAGCCGGAATTCAAGTTGCTTTCGGAAAGGTACATATAATATAAAGGTTATACATTATATTTAATAAGACAATCGAAGGGAAGAACGGCACAATGCGTTGCGTCGAGATTGATAAGGTTCAGTTCTGGCAGACCAAGGCATCCATATTAATATTGCCGTTTGCGGCGGCGGTGTGCACGGGTGCGTTTTTCGGCGGTAATTTTAAGAAAGAAACGCTTAGACAAACCGATTTCTGGTGGTGGTTTTCCGCGATGATACTCGTTCTCATATGCCGGAGATATTATAAAACCGCCTCAAAAATAGGTATTGTCTGCGGTGTCGCGGTCTGCGCGGTTGTCGGATTGCTTGTGACGGAAAACTTTATCGGTATCCGGTTTATCGAATGGTCAATATACGCCGGGGTGATAACCGCCATGTTTTTGCTTTCGTTCCTTCCGGTATTGGAATTTTTCGAATATAAACCCATTCCGGTGCTTATAGCGCAATATCTTATATTTTCGTTAATAGCGCTGTGCTTTGTGATGATAGCCGCATATCTGATAACGGCAGTAATATATATCACATTATTAATGATATATAACTGATATATATAATCCGGATATTCAAAAAAATCAAGTAAGGTGAAGCTGTAAAATTGAAAAAACTGTATTTTTATATCAAGCCCCTTGTTCCCATGATGTCGGCGGGGCTTGCGATTAAGTTTTTGGGCACTATGATGGACCTTGTCATACCCTCCGTATTGGCAGTGATAATCGACGATTATACCAAGCGGGGGATGGAAGGGAAGATATATCTTTGGGGCGGTATAATGGTGCTGTGCGCCGTTGTATCGGTGATTTCCAATATAGTCGCCAATCGTTTTGCGGCGATATCCTCCGGCAGGATAACCAAAAGCATAAGGCATGATCTTTTTGCCAAAATATCCTGTCTTTCCGCAAGACAGACGGACAGGCTCACCATTCCTTCGCTTATTTCACGCCTTACATCGGATACCTATAATATAAACCATATGCTTTCCCGTATGCAGAGGTTTGGAGTACGCGGGCCAATACTGCTGATAGGCGGTATTATAATTACCCTTACGCTCGATCCCGTGCTTACTCTTATCCTTGTGGCGATGCTGCCGTTTATCGCGGTTATCGTTTTCTTTGTCACAAAAGCAAGCATTCCGGTATATACAAGCGTACAGGAAGCTCTCGACAAGCTCACCCGCACCGTACAGGAAAACTTTTCGGGCGTACGCGTCGTTAAGGCTCTTTCAAAAACGGAATACGAAAAGAACAAGTTTGAAGCGGACAATTCTGACCTGAATACAAAGGAACGCAAGGCCGGCCTAATTATGTCCGTCACCAATCCCTCGGCAACCGTTATTTTAAACGTCGGCTTGACGCTGGTGGTGCTTGCCGGCGCTTTTCGTTCGAATTCCGGGCTGACAACACCGGGTGTTATTATCGCTTTTCAAACCTATTTCACAATAATGCTCAACGCCATGCTCGGTATAACAAATGTGTTTGTTATGTACACAAAGGGAGCGGCTTCCGCAAAGCGCGTTGCCGAGGTGCTTGACGAACCCGACGATATTGCATATACAGCGGGTGTTACGGAAGACAGCCCTTATCATGTCGAATTCCGTAACGTCACGTTTTCCTATAATAAAACCGAACCCAATTTAAAAAACATAAGCTTTGCCCTCCGCCGCGGGCAGACGCTGGGCATTATAGGCGCCACGGGCAGCGGCAAGACGACAATTATTAATCTTTTAAACCGTTTTTACGATCCGGACGAGGGCGAAATATTAATCGACGGAAGGAATATAAGGAGCATACCCAACGGTGAATTCAGAGCGAAGTTCGGCAACGCCTTTCAGAGCGATTTTATGGTGGCGGCGGGTATCGGCGAAAATATAAGCTATTACAGGGATATACCCGCGGAAAAGCTGGCGCTTGCCGCGGATCACGCCTCGGCATCGGAATTTATCAACGCCTATTCCGACGGTATGAAGCATATGGTTTCCCCACGGGGCGGCAATCTTTCGGGCGGTCAGAAGCAGAGGCTGCTGATATCACGCGCGCTCGCGGGCGAACCGGAAATATTGGCGCTCGACGACGCCTCGTCGGCGCTTGACTACAAAACCGATTCCAACCTCCGCAGAGCGCTGCATGAAAACTACGCCGACACCACAAAGCTGATCGTTACACAGCGGATTTCCTCCATACGCCACGCCGACATCATCCTTGTGCTCGACGACGGCGAGGTGATAGGTCAGGGCTGCCATAACGAGCTGGTAAAAGGCTGCGAGACCTACAGGATTATCGCGCAAACGCAGATGGGGGAAAACGGCGTATGAACAGTATGGGGAATATAGGCGGCGGCCGCTTGACCAGAGGGGAAAACAACGGAGACAGAAGGAATAATTCGGGTACAAAACCCAAAAAGAAATATATATTGCTGCGCCTCTGGAAATATCTGTATAGGTATAAATTTACTCTTTTAACGGCGTTTGTTCTTGTAATGGCATCCAATCTTCTTGTGCTGTGGGGTCCTTCGCTTTCCGGCAAGGCGATAAACGCCATGGGCTTGGGCAAGGGCGACACCGATTTCGATACGGTCTATTATTATATAACTCTGATGCTGGTATTTTACATTTTATCCGCGCTGCTTTCGTATGTGCTTGCCGGAATAATGATTATCCTTTCCAAAAAGGTTGTTTACAGGATGAGAAAGGATGTGTTTGAAAGGCTTGTCACGCTGCCGGTAGGCTTTTTCGACAAACATCAGGCCGGGGATATAATCAGCGTTATTTCCTATGATATCGACACGGTTAACCAGTCGCTGTCGTCCGACCTGCTGCAGGTATGCAAATCGGTCATAACCGTGACGGGCTCGCTGGTGGCGATGCTTTATATCGCTCCGCTTTTGGTGCTCGTATTTGCGGTTACCATACCTTTGTCGGTGATTTTTACGAAAATAATAACCAAAAAGGTGCGACCGTTATACCGTGAACGTTCCGCCAAGCTCGGCGAACTGAACGGCTTTGTCGAGGAAATGACCGCCGGTCAGAAGACCACAAAAGCGTATAACCGCGAGGAACAGATTATAAACGGGTTCGACATCAAAAACGAAGCGGCAGTGCAAGCCTACACCAAGGCGGAATATTACGGCACCGTCATTGGTCCGGGTGTTAACTTTATTAACAATCTGTCGCTTGCCATGGTATCCGTTTTCGGCGTGCTGATGTATCTCAACGGAGGTATAAGCATAGGCGGCATTTCGGCATTTGTTCAATATTCGCGTAAATTTTCGGGTCCTATCAATGAAACGGCGAATATTATCGGTGATTTTCAATCGGCTTTCGCCGCGGCGGAAAGGGTATTCAGTCTTATCGACGCCGAACCCGAAAAAGCCGACAAAGCCGGCGCCGGGGATTTGGTTGCGGTAAACGGCTGTGTCGAGCTTAAAAATGTTAAATTCGGCTATACCGCCGACAGGGTTATTATTCACGATCTCAATCTGAGAGCCGACAGGGGAAACCTTATAGCAATAGTAGGACCCACCGGAGCGGGGAAAACCACCGTTGTCAATCTGCTAATGAGGTTTTATGACGTAAATTCCGGGGATATTTCCATAGACGGCGAATCCGTATATGATGTCACCCGTTCGTCCCTGCGTTCCGCTTATACGATGGTGCTTCAGGACACCTGGCTGTTTTACGGCACGGTGTATGAAAATGTGGCATACGGCAAGAAAAACGTCACCATGGAGGAAGTCGTGACGGCCTGTAAGGCGGCAAGAATACACAGCTTTATATCAAGGCTTCCTCAGGGCTACAATACTGTTCTCAGCGATAACGGAATTAATATATCCAAAGGACAGAAGCAGCTTTTAACCATAGCCAGAGCGATGCTTCTCGATTCGAAAATGCTGATCCTCAACGAAGCGACCTCCAACGTCGACACCAGGACGGAGCAGAGGATACAGGGAGCCATGCGTTCGCTCATGAAGGGGAAAACCTGTTTTGTGATAGCCCACAGGCTTTCCACCATACAGAACGCCGAT
>JAQVQF010000229.1 GCA_028701715.1 Eubacteriales bacterium
CAATATATTCCTCGTTTGAAACATCTTTTGTCTTTGAAATTTTAACCGACGCGGGCACCGTGTTGAGATCCTCGTCCTCACGACGTTTTTCGTTAGCGGTTATTTCCTTTTGTATCGCCGATTTTACATCCACAAATATCTTATTGACTATTTCCGTCTCGTTGGGGAGCACTATGTCCTCAAGCTCGTTTACGGAAATCGACTGAAGCTCTTCAATGTGAGAACGATATAAATCGTAAACGTTCTTTTTAAAATCGAGAATTTTTGTGCGAAGCACCCACATTTCCTGCTTTTCCTCGGCAAGCTGGTTGCGGAAATCGGCAATAATGGAATCGCAGCGGTCCTTGATGGAGGAGGTTATCACCTCTGCTTTTTCGTTTGCGTCGCGGATAATTTTTTCTCCCAGTTTCTGCGATTTAAGCAGAGTGGAGCGTATTGCCTCTTCCTCGTCCTTAATCTCGTCAAGATTGGTCACAACAATCTTGAGCTTTCTTTCAAGCTCGCTGTTTTCACGGTACAGATTGGTATAGGTATCTATTAAAAATTCAATGTAGTCGTCGACTTCGGCGGGGTTATAGCCGCGCATGGCTTTGGAAAAAGTCTTATTTTTTAATTCGTGCGGAGCGAGCATTTAAGTACCTCCTTGTATCGGGGCTTTTATTATGAAACGAAAAGCGTCAATAAACCTTTTATAAAGAAAAGGATTATAAAAGCGAAAATACTGGAAAAGTCCATGGGTATAGCGGAAAAAACCTCCGACCTGTCGAGTGCCGCTCTTACCGGCATTATGATAGGTTCGGTGGTCGCATATATAAACGAGAAAGCCGCTCCTTCTTCCGAGGCGAAGAGGGGATACAGCACTCTTACTATTATCATCAGGCTTACTGCCGACAAATACAGCAGCACCGTGCTCATTATAAGATATATAAAATTCAATTCACACCACCGGAAGCTTTAAAAGAGTTCTCTCGGCTGCTTTTTAACCGGAGCGGCACCGCCGGGCATCCCGTCCGCCTCTTTCTGTTCGCCGGTCACTTCCACATGGGGGGGAGTGATGACATAAGTGGAGGAAGCCACACGCTTAAGCTGCCCGTTAATGGCAAAGGTCACGCCGAAAAGGAAGTCGATTATTCTGATTATGGTTTCTTTGTTGGCTTCTTCAAGATTAAGCACCACGGTTCTGTGCTCAAGAAGATGCGTAGCTATTTTTGTCACGTCTTCATATTTTTCGGGTTTGCAGACTTTCATTTCAAGAGATGTGGTGGAAGCTATTCCTCCGCTGATTTTAGCCGACGAGGTAACCGGAGTCTTAACGTTCTGTTCCGCCTCCTCGTCATCATATCCTTCCTTGAATTCGTCCACATACTCGTTTTCTCCCTTGAAAAGGTCGGATAAACGGTTCATGATACCCATTATATGTACCTCCAAATTGATTTGTTATTTTATCTGTTGTAAAAGTCAAAAAAGCCGTAAAAGTATGCGAATTTGACCAAATTACCGATGATGGTTAAACACAGCCTTATAATTGCTGCTTTCGGCTGTTCTATACATTTTCATGCTGACGATCACGCCTGCCGAAAATGCCTTCGCCTATTCGCACCAAATTGGATCCGCATTCTACAGCTTCCTTGTAATCGCCGCTCATGCCGAGCGATAGTATTTCCATCGCGTTATTACCCATAATGCTATTATCCACATTTCCGACCTTAATGTCAATAAATTTCTGGGTTATTTTTGTAAAAAATATAATATTTTTTTGTATATCCTCTGTTTTTGGCAGAACGCCCATAAGTCCGCGGATTCTTACGTGAGAAAATGATTTAATATTATCCATAAAAGCATCAAGCTTATCAAGCGGTATCCCGCCCTTTGATATTTCATCACCGAGATTAATTTCTACCAGGCAATCCTGTATCTTGCCGATGCGTGAGGCTCGTTTTTCAATTTCCTCGGCAAGCAGGAGCGAATCAAGTGAATGAATAAGCGAAACCTTGTCGATTATATATTTCACCTTGTTGCGCTGAAGGCGTCCTATAAAATGAATATCGAAACGCTTATCAAGCAGGGGATATTTTTCCACAAGCTCGTTTACGCGGTTTTCGCCGATGACGCGTATTCCCATATCGTAGGTGAGATTTATCACATCCGCCGGTATGGTCTTTGTCGCGGCAAGCAATGCGGCCCTGCCGTTTAGATAATTTTGTATTTCCGCTATATTTTTCCCGATTGTTTCGGTATTTCCCGTCATTTAATTATTTTCCCTTCATACAGCCCTATTCCGGAGATGATTACGGGGTCATACAGCGACAAAGCGGTGGATGAAAGTCGGTTAATGTCATCAATATACGGCAGAGAACATATGCAGTATCCGTTTTCCTCGTTGAGTACGGTTGCTTTCTTGAATTTTACCACGGTGCCGTCAAGGGTATATACCCCCGTAATTCCGTCCACCACGCGTATTGCGGAGGAGGGCACTTTTAACCCGCTGTAGTATTCGGAAACGATTTCCACGGGTTGTATTCGCGTATAATTGAAGCCGTCCATGTGGGTGTCGGACGAAAATACCATAATGGCGGTGTCATAATCGGTCTGTGACACTATTTTTTCCAGCTTCATCTTTACCAAAGCGTTGTTCGAGTATGGGAATCTTATCTCGTATTTATAAGACTGCGATTTGTTTTCCGTTAATTTCGATATGGTTTTTTTGTCAAGACATACGGTGATATACCATTTGACCGAGGTCACCAACTTGCCTTCGGAACGGGATATCAGCGTGTCGTCCGGGAGCTTGGACTCAAGGGAGTAGTATTCCTCCATGGTAATATTATCAAGCGAATTTGTTGTGAATATATTTTCATATCCGTCGCATGAGGA
>JAQVQF010000230.1 GCA_028701715.1 Eubacteriales bacterium
GCAAATACCGCATTGTTGCGTCATCTCTAATTTCAAGGATACCGTAACCCGGTCTTACGGCGGGATTGTCGACATGCAGCGCGCCGTTGTTTATCACCGTGAAGCTGTTCTGCCAGAAGGAGTCGGAGCGATTTATCGGCACGTGGGTGTGACCCGCGAAAAGCAGCGCTTCCGGATAACCGTCAAGCAGCCGCCTTATCGTGCCGCTGTGCCAGCGCGAAGGCTCGGAGCAAGTCGAAAAAACCGTACCGGTAGGCAGCACATGAGTGATTATTATCACCGGGTAAGGGTTTTTTGTTTTCCGCAGGCCGTCAAGCTTGGCTTTCAACCAATTAACCGCGTTCGATCCGTGGTTGCCGTCGTAGCCCACAACGCACAGTATGTTGACGCCGTTTATCACGGTATGATAACAGCCTTTTATAAGCTCCTCCGGGCTCGTGCGCGAAAGATCGCGATAAACATAAGGCGACAGGAAATCTTCATATATATTATAATCCTCGAACACCTTTTTGCCCGCGTAATCCGGATAATTTTCGGTATTCGCGCACCAGGCGTCATGATTGCCGGGAGTGACGAGCAGTTCCGTATTTTTCATCCACGGCTTGGAGTCAAGCGTTTCTTTGGTGACAAGTATATCCGAAAGACAGTCCCAGTCGCAGAGGTCGCCGCTTATCATCACGGCGTCGGGAGAAAAGCTTTCCATGCCGTCAAGGGCCGCGGACATAAGCTCTTTATTCCTCTGACCGCAATCGGCAAGGCTGAGATGCGTATCCGAAAGAAGTCCGACGGTAAGTATGTTTTTCACTTTATTCCCCGCTTTCCAGCAAATAAAGCATATCCTTAAGGTTTCCGACGCGCAAATCCGCGGTAAAATCGTTATACGGCATATTGTTGGTTATATGGCAGGTGTATATGCCTGCGTTTGCGCCGGACAACACGTCGATTTCTCTGTCGCCCGTCATAATCGTTTCGCTTTTGTCAAAGCAATGCTTTTGTATAAGATAATTTATCGCGTCGGGGGAGGGCTTGGGTTCGAATCCGTCCGCAAGCGTGACGATATCCTCGAAATATTTCGTCGTATCCCAATATTCCATAAATTCATACACATCGTTGACGCGGTGCGTGAACATATAATTCTTACCGCCGTTTCGTATAACCCGCTCCAGCACGTCGACGGCATACGGAAACGGCCCGCCCTGAGACAACGGATCTGTTTTGCGGATTTCTTTAAAAGCCCCGCGCAGGCGCGCGCCGATGCCGTATTTTTCCTCGTATAAGCGGAAAGCCGCTTCTATCGTATCCATCATAAGCGAATAGATTTCAATACGGTCGGCTTCATAGCCCGTATCGTTGAGGGCTTTTATAAAGCAGTCAATGGTGTAGGGATAGGTGTCGTACAGCGTTCCATCGAAATCCCATATAAAATTTTTAAGCTTTTTCAATTCCATTTATCCGTAATCCTTTATTTTCCGATTGTCCGTCGACGGATTTTATCATATACCGGGTAAAAAGTCAACCCTTGACGCAACGCGGCATTTATTATCATAAATTAAATATACGCATATAATGATATCGAGAGCCGTTTTTTATGTCTTATTTGGGTTATTTTTACTTGAGAAGAAATATTTAGAAAATATTTATTTTTTTTCTAAAAAACCCTTGACAAACAGAAATCGGCGTATTATAATATGCCTGTAAATAAGGCAAAGCACTTGAAAAGGTGTGACGCAAAGCTATAGGGCCTTCGCAAGATGGCAGCCAGTTGCAGTTTTTGATAACCGCAGCTTTTTTTTATACCCGCAAACATTACTTATTTTAATAATATCGGCAAAACGCCCGAAAGAGCGTGACGCAAAGCTATAGGGCCTTCGTAAGATGGCAGCCAGTTGCAGTTTATGAAAACCGCAGCTGTTTTTTTATACCCGCAAGCATTACTTATTTTAATAATATCGGCAAAACGCCCGAAAGAGCGTGACGCAAAGCTATAGGGCCTTCGTACAGATGGCAGCCAGTTGCAGTTTGTGAAAACCGCAGCTGTTTTTTATTGAAAAATCCGGGAAGCAAAAACAAATTACGCTAATCATATTATTATATCCGTTATCGGAACAAAGACCCGGAAAGGAGATCAGGGAATGCCGAGAAAAGCAACGCTTGTAGCCGACGCATTGGATTGCGGCGTGGAACCCTTCACAGCCCTGATATCACCGGTACGCAGATGCCTCTCGCGTGAGGTTTACGCCTTCCGCACCGTCAGACAAATAAACAGCCTGCAGCTCGGCGTACTCCTGCCGACACAATACCGCAACGTATGCGACCGCACGCAGCAGAGCGTAAGACTTGCGAAAAACGACCTGAGAGCGGCTATACGCTTTACGAAGAAGCTGGACGAGGACGGCATCGAATACAACTGGATTTCAACCTATATTCCCTTAAAGCTCGCGTTAAAAACAAACACCGCCGAAATTGCGGAAGAAATATTGAAGGCCGAAGGCTTTCAAAGCCCTTCGAAAATCTGTCTTGAAATTTCATCGGACGCTCTGTACGAGGACACAGACAAGATAGAATCCGCCTTAAAGGATTTCAAGCTGCTGGGCTTCACAACCGCGATAACCGCTTTCGGAGATGATTTCTGCCCGATAAACAGACTGTACGGACTGCCGTTTGATATATGTATGTTCGACGCAAGCGTCGCCGAAAAAGCGGAAAGCTCCGCCGGACTTCGTTCCGTATCGCACATGACGGCCTTTGTGAAAAGCAACGAAAGCGACCCGGTTATCTGTGTCGCCGGCCGGAAGTCAAAATCGGCAAATACGATAAGACCTGTAAAACCGGATATCTATTCGCAGGCGGG
>JAQVQF010000231.1 GCA_028701715.1 Eubacteriales bacterium
ATCGTCGGCGCCGCAGTCGAGAGCCTTTACCTTGTCGAATTCGTTGCTTTTTGCGGTAAGCATGATCACGGGTATTTTCGCGGTGAGCTGTGCAAGACGCAGCTTTGTCAGCACGGCAAGCCCGTCATCCTCCGGCAGCATGATGTCGAGGAGGATAAGCTCCGGCAGCTCCGCGGAGATTGCCTTCCAGAAAGAGGAGGGCGTCTCAAAGCCGACCGCCTTTGTGCCGGTCTTGTTGAGAGAATAACAAACCAATTCGCGTATGCTTTCGTCGTCTTCGAGAAGGTAAATCATAGCATCTCCTCATTTCCGTATATTTTAAAATGTTACATAAGCTGCTGTTCGTTGATAATCAGTTTAAATTGCAGACCCAATTTTTCAGCCGCCTTGCGGCACATCACCATGCGTCCGAGGAATATTTCAAAATAATCCATAACCGGACTGATTTTTGTGTCTATTTGCAATTTCAGCTTTATCAGGGTTTTGTCCTCGTTTATTTTCAACACCGATTTTTCCACGGAATAATTCACGCGGTCGTGAATATCGAAGGAGGACAGCATGCTGTTGCGTACGCGGGTTCTGCGCACGTCGGATTTGTCCGCGAGTATCAGTGCCGCCGCCACCGGGTTGAGCGCTACCCCCGTTCCCTCGTCGTGGTTGCCTATCGCCGTGACGACCGTCGCCACATCATCGGCGGGCATACCTAAGTTTTCGAGTATGCGAAACGCCATGACCGCACCGCTTTGCGAATGCTCCACGCGGTTGACGAGATTGCCGATATCGTGAAGGTAACCGGTTATTTTGGAAATTTCAATGGTATGCTCGTCATATCCGAGCGTACGGAGAATATACGCGGATGTCTCCGCCACCTTGGTCACATGGGCAAAGCTGTGCTCCGTGTAGCCGAGAGCACGAAGGGATTCGTCCGCTCGGGTTATATATGCGTTTATTTTATCGTTGTTTTTAATATCCTCATAGGTGATCATTGCGCTACCTCTTTTTAATTATAGAGCTTCAGTGTAAAATATACAATCCTTTTGGCGTTAAAATCACGTTAAACGTTATAACCGTGTTTTTAATTATAGTACATTCGACAGGAAAATATAACCGAAACCGAATGTTTTGCTTGTATGCTTACAATTTATTCGGTAACGGTAACGGTTACGGTTACGATAACGGTAATCGTGACCGTTGTTGCCTTATAATCAGTTTAAAAAGCCTTCGATTATTTTGGCTTCAGCTTCCTCTTCGGTAAGTCCCAGCGTGCGGAGCTTTAAAATTTGTTCGCCGGCGATTTTACCTATCGCCGCTTCGTGTATAAGCGCCGCGTCGCCGTGACGGGCGTAAAGTCTGGGCGAGGCGTCAACTACGGCTGAGCCGTCTATGATGGCATCGCATTCGGAATGTCCGCTGCAGGGCGCGTTGCCTATGATTATCGATTCATAGGACTGACGGGACGATCCGCGCGCCACGGAACGCGATACTATATCCGTACCCGAATTTTCGCCGTTCAGTTCCACTTTGAAATAGGTTTCCGCTTCCTGTATATCCTCGGTCAGCAGCCTTTCGCGGACTAAAAGCTTTGCCCCCGCCGCGGCTGTCGCGGTTGTTTTGCGTACCGAGCGGTCGACGCCGCCTATCTGGGAGGTGTCCATTTCCATAACCGCGTTTATACCGAGCACGACCTCGGTAACCGGGTCTATCGAACGCTGTCCGACACCCGCGCCGGTGCCCACATGCTTTTCAATATATTTAACGCGCGCTCCTTTTTCAAGCATAAAGCGATGAATTCCGTTGTGACGCGCGGGTTCGCCGGTTTCCGTATGAACGCCGCAGCCCGCAACTATAGTAACGTCGGCGTTTTCCCCGACATAAAAATCGTTGTAAACAAGGTCGTCCACATCGCCGTGGGTGACGCAGGCGGGAATATAAACGCTTTCGCCGACGGTGCCCGGCTTTATACGGATATCCAGACCGGAGTTATCGGTTTTGCTTTCAATGAGTATATTTTTACTCGACTGTCTGCCGACGCAGCCGCCGTTCTCGCGGATATTGTAAGCCCCGTTGTAGGAACCTTTCCAGCCAGACACAATATTAAGCAACTTTTTAGTTATATCATTCATTGAACAGCTCCTCCTCCTTGCGGCAAAGCGCAGCGATTCCGCCTGCGGAAAGCACGCGTGACATGGTTTCGTCCTTTAATCCCGATTCCTTGACGGTGCCGTCGGCAATCATTACAATCTCGTCCGCGATGCTCAATATGCGCTCCTGATGGGATATTATAATAAGCGATCCGTTTAAATCCTTGCGTATTTTTTTAAAAATACCTATAAGATTCTTGAAGCTCCACATATCGATCCCGGCTTCCGGCTCGTCGAACACCGACAGACGCGTATGTCTGGCAAGCACGGTCGCTATTTCTATCCGCTTAATTTCTCCGCCGGAAAGCGTCGCGTTCACCTCGCGGTTTAAATAGCTCATCGCGCACATTCCCACGTTTCCCAAAATGTCGCACAGCTGTTTTTCGTCCAATGAATCCCCCGCGGCGATATTTATTAGGTTGCGCACGGTTATACCCTTGAAACGCACGGGCTGTTGAAACGCGAAGCTTACTCCTTTTTTCGCGCGTTCGGTGACGTCAAGCCCGGTAATATCCTCACCGTCAAGCAGAATACGTCCCGAGGACGGGCGTTCCGTGCCGGCGATGATGCGGGCAAGCGTGGTTTTACCGCCCCCGTTCGGTCCGGTAATCACGACAAGCTTGCCGTCGGGGACGGTCATGCTGACATCTCTCAATACC